>JAJZPX010000037.1 GCA_021811025.1 Actinomycetes bacterium | reverse complement strand
GGTGGCGCCGCTGAGGCGCCTCGCCACCTCGTCCGGCACCATCAGCCCCGCGAGCCGCTCGTTGATGAACTGGATGCTGCGGGGGCTCCGCAGCAGCAGGACGCCCGCGATCACCTTCGCACCTGCCGCGTGCATCGCCTCCGTAGCACGGGCGAGCTTCTCGAAGTCGAAGATCGCCTGCGTCTGGAAGAAGCGAGCGCCGGCCTCCACCTTCTGCTCGGCTCGCGTGCGCTGCAACGCCCACGGCTCGGCCTCGGGGAACAGCGCGGCCCCCATGTAGAACGCCGTGCCGCCCGCCAGTTCGCGCCCGAGCATGTCGTGGCCGTCGTTCATCCCCGCGGCGACGGCGATCATCTGACTGGCATCCAGGTCGAAGACCGCCTTCGCCTGCGGATGATCGCCTCCGCGCGGGTCGTCGCCCGTCACGAAGAGCACGTTCTCGAGCCCCAGCGTCCACGCGGCGAGCAGGTCGGACTGCAGGGCCAGCCGGTTCCGGTCGCGTCCCGTCTGCTGGAAGATCGGCTCGTAGCCGAGCTCGAGCGCGACGCGCGACGCGGCGAGCGACGACAGGTGCAGCGTCGCGCCCTGGTTGTCGGTGACGTTGAGCGCGGTCGACACCGGCCCCAGCAGCTCCATCGTCCGCTTCATCCGGGAGAGGTCCGTGCCGCGCGGCGGCGCCACCTCGCCGGTGACGACGAAGCGGCCGGCGTCTAGAGCTTCTCTCAGGCGGCTCATGACTCTCCCCCGGACTTCCCGCGCGTCCTGACGTCGACGCTGCCCGGCTTCCGCTTGCGCGAGTGGTCCTTCGGCGCGATCGTTCCCGGCTCGTCGCGGCCCTGCGCCTCGAGCCGCTCGCGGATGCGGACGAACACGCATTCCCGCCCGTCGCCGAGCACGTCGCACCGGCCCTGCCACATCGCTCCGCACGGCCCGTTAAGCAGCCCCTTCGGGCACGTCGTCACCGGGCAGATGCCGCCCGTTCGGTCGAGGACGCACTCGCCGCACATGCTGCACCGCTCGTCGAAGACCCCGTGGCGCACGACGTTCCCGAGGAACGCGCTCTCCAGCCCGGGGAACGCCGGCTTGCCCGGCCTCGCCTCGGCCACCGACTGCGTGCCGGCGCCGCACGCGAGCACCACGAACGCGTCGGCCTCGTCCGCCGACCCGGCATGCTTGCGCAGCGCCAGCTTCGTGACGTTCGTGTTGCACGGGATCTCGACCACCGTCCAGCCCACGACGTCGTACCCGGACGCCTCCAGACGCGCCTTCATGTCCAGTACCTGCGGCTCGCCGCCGGTCTCCGACTGCGTCGCGCACTCGCCGCACCCCACGACGAACACCTTCTTCGCCCGAACGGACTCGAGGTTGTCGCGGATCCGCGAGTAGTCGCGGGGACGAGTGATGATCATCTCTTCGCCCCGACCGCCGCGCGGACGGCATCGACGCACCCGGGCGCGTCGGACGCGTACCCGGCGCCGACGCCCTCGGCCCAGTCCGCGGTCACGACCGCGCCACCGACGAGCACGGGCACGCCGGCTTCCCCCGCCACCTCGCGTACCGTCCGCTCCATCTGCGGAAGCGTCGTCGTCATGAGCGCCGAGAGGCACACCACGTCCGCCTCCCTCGCCGCGAGCGCCACCGTCCGCGCGTCCACGTCCACCCCGAGGTCGTGCACGGTGAAGCCGCGGCTCTCGAGCAGGCTCACGCAAATGTCCTTCCCGATGCTGTGGATGTCGCCCTTCACGGTCGCGAACACCACGCGCCCCTCGGAGTGCTCGGCCGAGGCGGGCAGGTACGTCTTGACGCGGTCGGAGGCCGCCTTCATCGCGTCGGCGGCGACGATCAGCTGCGGCAGGAACACCTCGCCACGGCCGAACGCGTCACCCAGGCGCGTGATCGCCGGCGTCAGCACCTCGGCGATGACGCGCTGCGGCGGCAGGCCATCGCGTATCACCGCGTCGACCAGGCCGGGGGCGGAGTCGGCGTCTCCCGTCTCGACGGCGCCGGCGAGGCGATCGCGAACGCCGGCGGGAGGTGGAGGCGGCGGAGGCGCGGCGCGCTCCAGCAAGGCCGTGCCCACCTCGGCCGAGGCCGGTGGCTGGGGCTGCTGCGCCCGCAACGACTCGAGCGCCTTCGTCGCGGTGATCCACGCCTCGGCGTTCGGATCGCGCCCGAGAAGCACGTCGGCGGCGAGCGCGGCCCGCGCGACCTCGACGTCCGACGGGTTGACGATCGCGGCGGACAGCCCGGCGAACGCGGCCATCTCGAGGAACGCGGCGTTGAGCGCCGGGCGGCCCGGGAGGCCGTGGCTGACGTTGCTGACGCCGAGGACGGTGGCAAGCCCGATCTCGCCCGAGACGCGCCGAAGCGTCTCGAGAGTCACGCCGACGGCGGCGGGATCGGTGGCGGCGGTCATCGTGAGGCAGTCCACCACCAGGTCGGCGTCGCCGAGGCCCGCCTCGCGCGCGGCCTCCCGTACGCGAGCGATCACGTGGAGGCGCCCCGAGACGGTCGCCGGGATCCCCCCGTCGTCGAGCGCGAGCACCACGATCGCCGCGCCGTACCGCGCGGCGAGCGGCAGCAGCCGCTCGATCGCCTCGGCCGAGCCGCTGACGGAGTTCAGCAGCGCGCGGCCCGGGTACAGCTTGAGGGCGGGCTCGAGCGCCTCGGGATCGGTGTTGTCGAGCACGAGCGGCAGATCCGTGAGCGTCGACAGCGCGCGCACCGCCTCGGCCAGCATGCGAGGCTGGTCGACGCCGGCCGCGCCCACGTTGACGTCGAGCAGGTCGGCACCCGCGCGCTCCTGCTCGGTCGCGTACTCGCGCACCACGGAGACGGAGCCCGCGCGCAACGACTCGGCGAGCAGCTTCTTGCCCGTCGGGTTGATGCGCTCCCCGATCGCGGCGAGCGGCCGCCCGGCGCCGAGGCGCACCACCGATCGGGGCGAAGCGACCGCAACGCCCGATGGCGCCTCTCGCCGCAGCAGAGGCTTCTCCTTCGCGAAGTCCGTGATGGACGCCGTGAAAGAGGGCGACGACCCGCAGCACGAGCCCACGAGGGCCGCTCCCGCCTCCACGAAGCGCGAGGCGTAGCGGCCCATCTCCTCGGCCGTCCCGGGGAAGACCGTCTCGCCCGCCACCAGCCGCGGCAGCCCGGCGTTCGGCTGCACGACGAGCGGCAGCGCCGTCGCGACGGCCATGCGCTCGACGAGCGGCAGCATCTGCTCGGGCCCGAGGCCGCAGTTCATGCCGACGACCGCGGCCCCGCACGCCCCGAGGATGACGGCCGCGGCCTCGGGCGTCGTGCCCGAGAGCGGCATTCGGCCGTCGGCGCCGAAGGTGACCGACACGACGACGGGGACGCCGGGCGCGGCCGAGCGCGCGGCGAGCAGCGCGCAGCGCGCCTCGGC
Source organism: Actinomycetes bacterium (assembly GCA_021811025.1). Classification (GTDB taxonomy): domain Bacteria; phylum Actinomycetota; class Coriobacteriia; order Anaerosomatales; family JAJZPX01; genus JAJZPX01. Next base: position 8,225 of record JAJZPX010000037.1, on the reverse strand, counting down.
TATGTCGGTGAACGTCTCGAGGATGATCGCGTCGGGCTCCTCGGCGGCCAGCGCCGCCATCTGCTCGGCGAACAGCGCGAAGACGTCGTCGAACCGCGCCTCGCCCACCGGCTCCATCACGAGTCCCGACGGCCCCACGTCCGCCAGCACGTGCGTCGCGCCCGAGCGCTTCGCCACGCGCACGCCCGCCCGGTTGAGCTCGACCACCTCGTCGCCGAGCCCGTACTCGTCGAGCTTGCGGCGCGTCCCGCCGAACGTGTTCGTCGAGACGCAGTCCGCGCCGGCGAGGACGTAGTCCGAGTGCAGCTGCAGGATCAGCTCCGGGTTCGTCGCGTTGAGCTGCTCGGGACACTGCTCGGGCGGGATCCCGGCGCGCTGCAGCATGGTGCCCATCGCCCCGTCGACGACGAGCACCTCGGTCTGAAGCCTCTTCAACAGGTCCGGCATCCCCACTCCCTCTCCGGCCGACCGTAAGTCTACCGCTAGAACGTCAGCGTCACCGCTCGCCTGGGGCAAGCCAGCACGCACGCCTCGCAGTACACGCACTTGTCCTTCTCGAACGCGAGCGTGTCGCGCTCGTGCCCGAGCGTCAGCGCGCCCGGCTTGCACACGGCCGTGCACAGGCCGCACACCACGCACCTGTCCTCGTCGAGCACGATGTCGGACGCCGCCGCCGAGACGGTCAGGCCCTCCTTCTCGAGGAAGGCGACGCCCGCCTCGATCTCCTCCTTCTTGCCCGTGACCTCGACGAGCATCCTTCCCTGTTGCCCGGGCTGAATCTGCGCCCGAAGGATGTTCGGCACGAGGTGGAAGTCCTGCACCAGGTGGTACGTTATCGGCTTCGTCGCCTGCCGCGGCGGGAACGTCAGGTCGAGTCTCCTGCGCGCCATGTTAGTGTCCACCTCCAGGAATCCGTGGGCATTCGGCCGGCGGTACGGCCGCCGGGCTTCGTTTCTCCTCGTTCGCGTACCTCCTGGTACGCTCGCTCGTCGTGCCTCGCCGGCCGGCCGTACCGCCGGCCTCGGTGCTACACGCATTCCTGTGGGCGGACACTAGATCGCCTCCTCGGATCGGATCTCGAGCGGCTTTGTCGACTGCGTGCCGGGTTGCGGCAGCAGCTCGTACGGCTCGGTGAGCTTCCAGCGCCTCTCGGACACCCAGCGCTTGAGCTCCGCCGCGATCGCCCGCGCCTTCGCGAGCGAGCTGATCGGCCCGACGGGCACCCGCTTCCCCGCGACCGTGATCGCCCCGCCGTGCAGCTGCGCGTACGTCACCTGCCCGAGCGCCGGGCGCGAGCGACGCGCGACGCCGTAGTCGAAGATCGTGGCCGACAGGTCCGCGTCGGTGAGCGCGAGCTGCGCCGCGAGGTCCTCGTCGAGCACCGGGATCGGGATGCCGATGCCGACGAACGACGACACCCCGTAGCGCGTCATCGTGGCGGCCGAGAAGAACTCGGGCGAGGCCTGCTTGAGGTCCGCGATCACCGCGATCGTCCCCGCGGGACCGGTCGGCACCCCGTGCTCGTCGCGGTTCTGGTTCGGGTTGTGCTGCGTCCCCTGCCACGCGACGTACCCCGGCGCCCCCGCCACGAACGCGCGCGTCCCGACGCCGATGGTGCGGTACGTCGGGTCGTTCAGCAGGGGCGACAAAGCGCCTGCCGAGCAGAACGTCCCGTTGCCGAACCTCGGCAGGAGCGGGCCGAGATAGGTGTAGATCGGCTGGTCCGAGCTGTTCACCGCGACGGCGTAGTTCTGGTACGCGTTGCGCGGGTTGAAGAAGTACGCCTGGTTGAGGTCCTCGAGCCCCACCCACGTGTCGATCTCCGTGCGCGGGTAGCAGTCGGTCCCGTAGCTGGTCGCGCGCAGGTGCACGCGCTTGCCGCGGATGAGGTCCTCGATCACGTGCGCTCCGCCGTACTCGAGCCCCTTCGTCTCGGACGGCTCGGTGACGCCGAGGTACGTGTCGACCGCCGCCAGCCCTCCGTACGCCGGCACGTCGTTCAGCCAGATGCGACCCATCTTGATCGGCGGATCGGAATGGCCGAAGTTGAGCATCACGCCGGAGCTGCACATCGGCCCGAACGTCCCCGTCGTCACGACGTCGACGCGCTTGGCCGCGCCCTTCACCCCCTCGGCGGCGGCGATCTCGGCGAACTCCTCGGCCGTGACTACCACGGCCTCGCCCGCCGCTATCCGCGCGTTGATCTCCTCCCAGCTCTTCGCCATGCCGAACACCTCCGAACAGACGAAAACCTCCCGCCCCGTGTCAGGGCGAGAGGTTCCTCTCGCGGTACCACCCGACTTCACCGCGCGTGCCGCGCGGCCTCTTCGGGTACCGGACCGGTGGTCGCTCGTCGCGGCGGCGGGCTTGCTCCGCGACGGGTCCGAGACCCTAAAGCCCTTGGTATCGGGGGCGTCCGTCCGGCATTACTCGGCTCGACGAGCCTTTCCTCCGGAAGCCTCAGGGGCCATGTTCCGCGGGCTTTCGTGGCGCCGGTTCTCAGCTGCCCCGGCTCTCTGCTGGCCCTACCGGACCGCGTACTCATCCCCTTCACGGGCGTGGAGCGTATTCGATTTCGGACGAGGATAGTGCCTCGGCGGCGACGCGTCAAACACAACCAGGGGACGGACGCTTCTCGGCCGGCCCTCCTCGGCCGCGGGCGGCGAGGCTCACCCGTTCGCGGTGGCGGCGTCGCATGTCGTCAGCGCCGCGGCGATGATCCGGTCGTGATCGAACGCGAGCGGCGGGAGCGCGTCCAGCGGGTGCCACGCCGCCTCGTCGGCGTCGTCCGCGCCGCGAACCTCTACGGGCCCGCTCTCACCGAGGTCCAGCAGGAACGCCACCGAGACCGTCCAGCCGCGCGGATCGCGTCCGGGATCGCCGAACGTCCCCACTTGCCGCATCCGCCCGGCCGACGCCAGGCCGGTCTCCTCGGCCAGCTCTCGCCGCACGGCGTGCTCGAGACGCTCGTCCTCGTCGACGAACCCGCCGGGCAGCGCCCAGCCGCCCAGGAACGGCTCCAGCCCGCGGCGGACCAGCAGCACCTCGCGCGATCCCGCCGCGCCGCGGAAGACCACGGCGTCCACCGTCAGCGCGGGCCTCGGGTACTCGTAAGCAGGCATGCCTGGATTCTACCGCTCGGGGGCGACAACCTCTCGCGCCTTGACATCCTTAGGAGCCTAAGCGATCATCGTTTAGGCACCTAAGTGATTGGAGTCTCCCATGGCGACGACGGCCGAGAAGCCTCGCCTGCCCCAACGCCTCAAGCGCCTCTACCTGCTGCAGTCCCAGGCGATCGACGACGAGCTCAAGGCGTACGGGGTGGCTCGCAGCCAGTGGCAGGTGATCGCGCACGTCCGCAGGACCGGGACGCTCACGCAGAAGGAGCTGCAGGGGATGCTGCAGGTCGAGCCGGCCACGCTGACGTGCATCATCGACTCGCTCGTCTCGAAGGGCTGGCTCGAGCGGCTCGAGCACGCCGAGGACAAGCGCGTGAAGGTCGTGCGGCTCACGTCCGCGGGCGAGGAGCGCTTCCGCAGCATCCCGGACGTGATCGACATCGTCGAGGCGCGCATGCTCGAGGGCGTGTCCGAGCGCGACGTGCGCGCGCTGGAGCGCGCGATAGGACGCATGACCGAGAACCTCGGAAGGCGGCGCGCCGAGTAGATGGTCCGCTCCTACCTGACCCGCACGTTCTCCTCGCTGGGCATCCGCAACTACCGGCTGTACTTCATCGGCCAGGGCATCTCGCTCGCGGGCACCTTCATGCAGGGGCTCGCGCAGGCGTGGCTCGTGCTCACGCTCACCGAGCGCGCGACGGCGGTCGGCATCGTGAGCGCCCTGCAGTTCGGGCCGGTGCTGCTCCTCGGCCCGTACGGCGGCATCCTCGCGGACCGCTTCTCGAAGCGCCGCCTGCTGTTCTTCACGCAGTCGGCCGCCGGGCTGCTCGCGCTGCTGCTGTGGGCGCTCGTCTTCACTCACGTCGTGCAGCTGTGGATGGTGTACGTCATCGCCGCCGCGCTCGGGCTGGTGAACTCGCTCGACAACCCCGTACGGCAGACGTTCGCGTACGAGATGGTCGGGCGCGACAGGGTCGGCAACGCGGTCACTCTCAACTCGATGGAGCTCAACCTGAGCCGCATCATCGGCCCGGCGCTGGCCGGCGTGCTCATCGCCACCGTCGGCATCGCGACGTGCTTCCTCATCAACGCCGCGTCGTTCGGCGCCGTGCTCGTCTCGCTGCTGCTGATGCGCCCCGTCGAGCTGGTGCGCTCCGAGCGCGTGGCGCGCTCGAAGGGGCAGCTGCGCGAGGGCTTCTCGTACGTGTCGCGCTCGCCGATCCTGCGCGACGCTCTCGTGATGGTCGCCATCATCGGGACGCTGACCTTCGAGTTCCAGGTGTCGCTCGCCGTGCTCGCCCGCCGCACGTTCTCGACGGGCGCCGGCGGGTACTCGCTCCTCACGTCGGCGATGGGAGTGGGCGCCGTGCTGGGGGGACTCGTGCTGGCGGGCCTGCGCCGCCCCGGCAAGCGCACGCTCGTCGCCGCTGCGTTCGCGTTCGGAGCTGCGACCGCGCTCGTGGCTGTCTCGCCGACGCTGGCGCTCGCCGCAGCGGGGATGACGCTCGTGGGCGCGGCATCGATCGCGTTCACGACGGTGAGCAACACGATCCTGCAGCTCAACGCCGCGCCACGGATGCGCGGACGGGTGATGTCGCTTTGGAGCACGGCGTTCCTCGGCTCCACCGTCGTCGGCGCGCCGATCGTGGGCTGGGTGGCCGACAGGCTCTCGCCTGAGTGGGCGGTCGGAGTCGGTGCGCTCGCCGCGCTCGGCGCCGGGGTCTACGGCGTCGCCGACGTCGGGCGGCGCGTGAGCGGAGAGGCGCGGACAGGCGAGCAGGCGGAAGCGCCGGTGCCGACGACCGCGGCGGGCGGCGCCGGGAGCGGGCCCGCGTGAGGCGGGCACGACGGGACGCGCGAGGAGAGACATGTCGCACAAAGCCAAGCTGATCGCCGCGTTCGCCACTCTGTACGTCGTCTGGGGCTCGACGTACCTCGGCATCCGCATCGGGCTCGAGGCGCACATGCCGCCGGCGCTGATGGCGGCGCTGCGGCTGGTCCCCGCCGGGTTGCTGCTGCTCGGGTTCGCCAAGTGGCGAGGCATCCCGGTTCGCGTCCGGCCGAGGGAGCTGCGCGTGATAGCGACGACGGGCGTGCTGCTGCTGGTCGGCGGGATGTTCATGATCTTCCTGGCCGAGCAGTACATCCCTTCGGGGCTGGCGGCGCTCATCGTCGCGCTGCAGCCGTTGTGGATCGCCGGGGCCGAGACGGTGCTGCCCGACATGGACCGCCCCTCCGCCCTCGGCTACGCCGGCATCGCGCTCGGCTTCATCGGCCTCGCCGTGCTGCTGTGGCCGCGGCTCACGCTGCCCGGCTCGGGACCACAGCTGCTCGGGAGCTGCATCGCGATCGTCGCGACGTTCATCTGGATGATCGGCTCCGTCTACAGCAAGCGACATCCGGTGAGGGTGGACGCGATCGTCGCCACGGGCTACGAGATGCTCGCGGCCGGGCTCGTCACGCTCGTCATCGGCGTGCTGAAGGGCGAGGTGCCCCAGCTGCTCTCCGGCCGCGTCGACGTGCTGCCGGCAGCCAGCGCCACCGCGTACCTCGCCGTCGTGGGCAGCTGCGTCGCGTTCACGGCGTTCGTGTGGGCGCTGCGGCACGCTCCGGCCAGCAAGGTGATGACGTACTCGTTCGTGAACCCGGTGGTCGCGGTGTTCCTCGGGTGGCTCGTGCTCCGCGAGCCGCTCGACTGGTGGATCGTCGCAGGGATGGCGGTCATCGTCGCCGGCGTCGCGCTGACGACCACCGCGCCGACGCGCCCTCGGCCCCTGGCTGCCGCGGATGCCGCGGTTGCCGACGCTGCAGCGGAGCTCCCCGCCGAGGCGTCCGAGGCGTGATCCGACGTCGGGAGGAGAGCTCGCCGAGCCGAGTTGGCACGAGGTTCGCATTTCCAGCTTCCGGCGACCGTGTCCCCTGCCTGCAAAGCACCGCCCGCAAAGGAATGGGATGCGGTCGCCGCATTTCCTCCGAGCGTCCCCTCGATGCACGAGATCTCCACAAGTGAGCCATCCGCGGCACACAGCGGCCTGGCACGATGGTCTTGCGGCGAGGCGAACCGAGCCGCGATCGTCGACAAGGAGGCGCACGAGAGATGATGTTCGGATACGGCCACTTGCTCTTCGGCCCGGGCATCGTCGGCGGCCTCGGGATGGTGGTTCCGATGATGCTCATGTGGATCGTCCCGGTCGCGCTGGTCGTATGGCTGATCGGCGCGAGGACGGGCGAGCGCACGTTCACCCACGGGTGTGGTCCGGCACAGCCGGTGACATACGATCCGGCCTTGGAGATCGCGCGCGGGAGGTACGCGCGCGGCGAGATCGACAAGGCCACCTTCGAGCAGCTTGTGGCGGAGCTGCTCGGGCGACGCTAGGCCACGCCTTCCTTCCCTCCCCCTCCCCGGACGTGCCGGCGGGCGGAGCTCCTCCCCCTCGGAGCCCCGCCCGCCGGCACGTCTGCGTCCGGCATCGTTCCTGCTAGCAATACGAGTCGGTCGCAGCGCTATCATCGACCCGTCGTCTCGCACACCCCCGCCACGGCCACGGACGGTCATTGACTCGAGCCCTCCTGAGATCCCTCGCCTTCGTGCGGCGCTACCGCGTCACGGCCGCGCTGGCGGTGCTCGCCGTCCTCCTGTCGTCCGCGGCCGACCTCGCCGTGCCGCAGGTGCTGCGCTGGGTGATCGACTCCGGCATCAAGGCCGCTTCGGGATCCGTCATCCTGCGGGGCGCGCTGCTGCTGGTCGCGGTAGCCGTGGCCGGCGGGTTCGTCGAGTTCCTTCAGGACTACTGGACGGCCGTGGCGAGCCACGGCGCCGCGTACGAGATGCGCAACTCCATCTTCGCGAAGCTCCAGGAGCTCTCGTTCGCGTACCACGACCGCGCCGAGACGGGCCAGCTCATCACCCGCGTCACCTCCGACGTCGAGCAGGTCCGCGACTTCGTGGGTGGCGGGCTCGTGCAAGCTGTCTCCGCGGCGTTGCTCATCGTCGGCTCCGTCGCGCTGCTCTTCGCGATGGACTGGCGCCTCGCGCTGGTGTCGCTGTCGGTCGTGCCCGCCACGCTGCTCGTGCTGTGGCGGTTCATCGCCGGCCTCGGACCGATGTTCCGCCGCACGCAGGAGATCCTCGGACGGCTGAACTCGGTGCTGCAGGAGAACATCGCCGGCATCCGCGTCGTCAAGGCATTCGCGCGGGAGCCGTACGAGTCGCAGCGGTACGAGCAGGCGAACGTGGACCTGCTCCGGCAGGGACTCATCGTGCGGCGCATGGTCGCGAACGCGTTCCCCCTGCAGACGTTCGTGGGCTCGCTCGGCGTGGTCGCCGTGACGTGGTTCGGCGCGGCGCTGATCGTGCGCGACGAGCTCACGGTCGGCGCGCTGGTGGCATTCACCTCATACGTCATGCTGCTCACGGGGCCGCTCATGACGCTCGGCATCTCCGCGCAGTCGATCGCCCGCTCCGGCGCCTCGGCCGTGCGGCTGTTCGAGGTGCTGGACGCCGAGAACGACGTGGCCGAGAAGCCCGGCGCCGTCCCCGCTCAGCCGTTGACGGGCCGCGTCGTCTTCGACGACGTCTCCTTCCGCTATCCGGGCGACATGCGCGACACGCTCTCGCACGTCAGCTTCTCGGCCGAACCGGGCGAGACGATCGCCGTTGTGGGCGCGACCGGCTCCGGCAAGACGTCGCTCGTGAACCTCATCCCCCGCTTCTACGACGTGGCATCCGGCCGCGTGCTGCTCGACGGCGTCGACATCCGCGATGTCACGCTCGACTCGCTGCGGCGTCAGATCGGCATCGTCATGCAGGACTCCGTTCTCTTCACTGGCAAGGTTCGCGACAACATCGCGTACGGGCGCACGGGCGCGACGGATGCCGAGATTCAAGCCGCCGCGACCGCCGCGCAGGCGGACCGCTTCATCCACAGCCTACCCGACGGGTATGACACGCTCGTCGGCGAACGCGGGCTCACGCTGTCCGGCGGGCAGCGGCAGCGGATCGCCATCGCCCGCGCGCTGCTGATCGACCCGCGAGTCCTCATCATGGACGACTCGACCTCGTCCGTGGACGCGGAGACGGAGGCCGCGCTGCGCGCGGGATTGCTC
>JAJZPX010000036.1 GCA_021811025.1 Actinomycetes bacterium | reverse complement strand
AGAACACGCCGTTCTTCGCCGCTGAGTTCGATGACATACGGGCTTCTTCTGGACACGGTACCTCCTCTCCTTAGGAAGAGAGTACCACGTCCGAGGGGGCAGTTACGTGCTAGTAGTTGTGCAGTCGAGTACTAGTGGCACCTTGCGCGCTCGACGCTGGCTTGTCTTGCTTGTCCAGCCGCCACTATGACGGCCGCAGTTCCAATCAGCATCAACACATCCCCCACACTCAGCACACCCCTCAGCCCGCGCAAGCCGGGCAGTGGCAGCACGTCTGCCAGCACCGACAGCCTAGGGGCCTCCACTGAGAGCAGGTGGAAGATGTCGGCACCTGCTTTCCCCGCGTGGCCACCTGCTGCAACTACCGCACTGTCCACCACTGGCATCCCGCCGTTGGCGGTAATGACCGCCAGATTGCAGAGAACACCGGCGGTCAAGATCGGAAACCCTGGGGTCCTCAGGTTCACGACACAGCAAGCTAGCAGGACCGCCATCACTGCGATCCACAGCGCCAGTTGGCAAGAACGATCACCGTGAATGAGATGCGCCAGCGGCGGGAAGACCCCGAGAAGCGCGAGGGTAGACAAAAGAATGCCTTGCCAGCGAATTCGGATGTTGCCAACGTCGCGAAGTGGGCGCCTCAGGGCGACCTTGAGGCCGAAAGCGAGGCAGACCACGATGCCGAGAATCAAGATGGCTTCTCTGCTGCTTCACGGCTGGCAAGAACTGACGCTAACGCGGCGTCTACTTCTGCCGTCACCCGCGGACTGACTCGTTCGCTCAATTCGCGAAGCTGTGCGGCTGTCACCGTACCGGTGGCTTGTCCAACTGCCATCACCGTGTAGGCGCAGATAGTATCGCCCCTTCGAACGTGCTCGCCACTCGAAGGCGAATCGTACAGGCGGAGGACAGGCAGGACGGCCGAGAGGAACTCGACCTTCTCAACAACCCTCGATGAGGCACGGGATGAGAGGCTCGGACCGAGCGCAGTCTCATCACTCTCATCAGGGTCACCCAGCCCCGCCAGCAGAGCGGCGTATCTGAGCCTCTCAAGCTCCCTGCCGTGAAGACCAATCGTGCGTCCCACACGAGTTGCAAGGTCAGCGTTCCGCTCAGCGACCCCTTCCCGCCCAGGCCGCTGAGCCTCCATCGCCCTGATTAGAACGTCAATCGTCGAGTTGTATGCTCCTCTGATTTCAAGGAGGAGCACAAAGGATTGACGCATGACGAGGATGATCACCACAGCTACTACGAGTCCCCAAGGTCCCATCGTTCGGTACATCAGCGCTGCCAAGACTCCAGCGGAGGCCTGTGCCCCGATCAGCCAGCCGCCGTAGGAGACGCTGCCCAGAATAGAAGACCGGATCGGACGAATGTCGCGCACTCCGGTCAGCAACTGAGTCAGACCGAACTCAAGGGCCGCGAAGAGCAATCCCACCGCCAAGAGCGCAACGTACTCATCCGCATACAGGCCCCTGCCGGCCACCACCAGAACATGCGTGTGCGGGTGTAGTCTGAGCGGGACAAGCGCGGCGGAGCAGACAACCGCTGCGACGACCTCGGCGGTGAGCGCTGTCGCCGCGGCAGTGAGCTTCTGCGCACGCCCGGCGGGAATCAGGGCAATCAGTTCGGCGACTACGAGCGCGATCAACACAACTCGCGCGTCGAATAGAAGGAGCGCGCCGAGCGCCAGCGCCGAACTCATCCCGACGCTGTCCCCTCTAGGCAACCAAACGTCGGACAGTTTGAGGATGCTCAGGGCCGCGACAAACCACACCAAGGCTTGCGGAGTGAAGGGAGAAGTTGGCAGCAGCGTCGCCGCAGCTCCCGAAACGAGCAACAGCGTGAACTCGAGCACCCAAAGCCGTCTAGACCGCTTCATCATTAGCCTCACACTCAGCGATTAGGTCCAAGAACGCACCGCTAGCGTATGCCTCCGCGAACGCCTCGACGACCATGGGATCGAATTGTCGATTGACACAGCGTCTCAGCTCCCGAACCGACTCGTCAGCTGTCATAGCAGAACGATACGGTCTGGAGGAAGTCATTGCGTCGAAGGCATCCGCCACTGCCAGGATTCTCGCCTCAGCCGGAATCGCGTCGCCAGCGAGCTGTCTGCTGTACCCGGTTCCATCGACCCGCTCATGGTGGCCAGCCACGAAGGGGGCAAGGTCCGATAGGAATGGCACTTCTTCTATGATGCGTGCCCCTATCTCCGGGTGTGTCTTGATTGCCTCGTACTCATCGTCGCTGAGTGCAGACTCCTTGAGAAGCACGCTCTTGCTGATTGCGACCTTGCCCAAGTCGTGGAGCAGCGCGGCCAGTTCTATCCTGTCTAGGAGCTGGGGAGCGAAACCGAGCCTGCGCGCGACGTCGACCGCGTAGGCGGCGACTCTCTCTGAATGCCCCCTCGTGTACGGATCCTTAGTCTCAATGACTGCGACAAGAGAACGCACGGTGTCTGCGTACGCTTGTTTGAGCAGTACATACCGCGCGTAGAACTGCCGTGCGACTAGAAGCGGGACCACGAACAGTCCGAGCCCTATTACTCCCTGAGAAGCAACGACTTGCGCCAGAGCCAGAGCAAGAACCGTTAGAGCCGCCTGGGTCGGGATGCTCCAACCGAACGTCGTCCTCCACACCTTCGCGAAGGACGAGCCGGTCATCAGCGAGAAGGCTAAGCCCACCAGCGTTGTGTTGACGAGAAACGAGACTAGCGCCAGCAGGAGCACTGGTGCGAGCGCGCGAGGCATCTCGTACGAGGTGAATGGACTGTCGTGGAGCAGACGGCCCCCGACAAGCACGTACGCCCAAGCGCCAGCAAGTCCGGACAGGGTGAGCTGGGCGAAATTGAAGCTCCCTCGGAGCAAGCGGCGTTCGCGCAGCATGAACGACACGGGGATCGTTGAGAGGCCGGTGACCAGCCCGCCAGCAGCCGGACCAAACAGAATCATGGCAGCCGCGCAGATTGAGTAGGTGATCGAGATACTCATCGATCCAAACTCGACCGAGAGAACCTCGGATAGCACCGCGACCAGAGTGAGGGCGATGAGCAACAGGGACCATCTCGGCGGAGACTCCACAAGAGTGATTGCGAGCGAGACGAGCGATAGAAGCAGCGTGACAGCCACGAAGAGCTGGAGGCGGGGGTTCGCACGGCTATCCATGCCTCACCTCCGCCTCCGGAATACCCTTGGACCAACTCGTGAGAAGTGCTACAGCTTCCACCAAGCGCCGCTGCCGAGAACGATGGCTGCGAGAGCGCTGAGAACCAGAAACATCCGCTTCATGATGAGAAGACCTCCTTGGTGAAACCATGAGTGTCTTCTCCCATTCCGCTAGTAATGGAAGAACGCTGTCCGCTCCGCTCGTTTCAATCTGCGTCCAGTGTTCGATCCGATGAGCCACGGAGTTGGTCCAAACTTGGGATCTTATTGCGTTGTCAAGAAGCCCATGCGCCTGTTGATGGCGTCCAACGTCGCCTTTACGATCGCGTCCTTCTCGTTCTGCCGCATGAGCGCGGAACCCACGAACGTCTGCTCGCCCAGCGGAGTGACCAGTGCCATGCAGGAGACCGCCGCCCTCTCGCGCCCCAGCTGAACGACGGCGACGTCCTCGAGTGCGAAGCTGTACGAACCGTGCGTGTACTGCTCCACCGCGTTGAGCGTCGCCTGGGCGACGAGACGGAGGCGGCCGGTCTGGCTTGCCGCGCCGGACGCCTCGCCGATGTACGAATCGCCGTCGAGCTCCAAGTCGACCGTCACGGTCGCCCTCACGCCGCTGACCTGGCTGTTGATCGACTTGATCCTCGGGCGCGTGAGCTCCTTGGCCGTCTCTTCCTTTGGAAGCATGTCCTGGCCCAGCTGGGCGATCGATATCTTCTTGTGGTCCACAGGGATGCCGAAGCTGGCCATGATCGTCGACTCGATATCGCGCACCAGCTGCTTCGGCGACTTCGAGGGGAGAGCCAGCACGTGAATCTCCTGGATGACGCCGTCCGAGGAAGTCACCACTCGCGCCGCCTTGATCTCCGCCACCCGGCAGAGCACCTGCTCGATCTCGGAGATCGTCACCTGGGAAGTGCGTATGTCCACCTAGGAGCTCTCCTCGCTGTCGCCGTGAGGTGTCTGCTCGTCGTCTGCGATGGTGATGCTTGTAGGCGCGGCGCCCCGTGGAACACGCATCAACCTTAGGCTAGGCCGGAAGAAAGTGTCAACAGAACGTGTCCCGCAACCCGGCCCCCTCTGCCTCGAACGCGCGTGGCCTCCGGCCCCTCCATCCTGCCGCTACTGCGGGGTGATCAGCCCGTAATCGCCGTCACGGCGCTTGTACAGGACGTTGATGTCCTCGCTGTCCGGAGTCATGAAGACGAAGAAGTCGTGGCCGAGGAGCTCCATCTGCAGGATCGCCTCGTCCATCGTCATCGGCTTCACAGCCAGGCGCTTGGTCTTCACCACGGCCGGCTCCGGCTCCTCCTCCTCGGGAAGGTAGGTCTCCGCGGTCTTGAAGCCGCGCGGCCCCGCCTTGTGCTTGTCCTTGATCTTGCCGCGCAGGTGGTTCACCCGACGCTCGAGCTTGTCGGAGACGAGGTCGATGGCGGCGTGCATGTCCCCGGCCGCCTCGCGAGCGCGGATGACGGGGCCCTTGGAGAAGACGGTCACCTCGGCGACCTGGTTGTTCTGGATGGACGGGTTCCTCTCGACGAACAGCTCGATCTCCACCTCCGTCGTCGGCCCGTCGATGAGCCTCGCGACGCGCCCGATCTTGTCCGTCGCGTACGACTGGATCTCCGGGACCACTGCCATGTGACGGCCCTTGACGTTGATGTTCATGCTGTCCCTCCCCATCGGCGGTCTAGCACAACTAGAGCATACCCCCCGGGCACCGCCCTAGGCGCGACGCGCACGCGGAACGGCGGCTAGCGGATGTGCCCGAGAAAATCCTGGGTGCGTTCGTTCTGCGGCTTGTCGAACACGTCGGCGGGCGCCCCCTGCTCGACGATGACGCCGCCGTCCATGAAGACGGCCCGCGTCGCCACGTCGCGAGCGAAACCCATCTCGTGCGTCACGACCAGCATCGTCATCCCACCCCGGGCGAGGTCCTTCATGACGTCGAGCACACCGCGGACCAGCTCGGGATCCAGCGCCGAGGTGACCTCGTCGAAGAGCATCACGTGGGGGTCCATCGCAAGGGCGCGGGCGATCGCCACCCGCTGCTGCTGACCGCCGGAGAGCTGCGCCGGGAAGTAGTCCATCCGGTCCCCGAGGCCGACCTTGCGCAGCTGCTCCTCGGCGACGCGCTCCGCCTCGGTCCTGCTGCGGTGCAGCACCTTCCGTTGCGCCAGCATGACGTTGCCCTTGGCGGTGAGGTGCGGGAACAGGTTGAAGCTCTGGAACACCATACCGACATGCTCGCGCACCTGGTTGATGTTCGTCTTCGCGTCGTTGACCAGGGTGTCCTCGAACCAGATCTCGCCGGAGGTGGGCTCCTCCAGACGGTTCACGCACCGCAGCATCGTCGACTTCCCGGAGCCCGACGGGCCGAGGATGACGACGACCTCGCCCTTCTGGACGTCCATGTCGACGCCCTTGAGCACTTCCAGCGTGCCGAAGGACTTGCGGAGGTCTCTGATGCGAACGACCGGCTTGCCCATCGCGCTACTCCTCCGCCTCGATGGCGGGCCGCGTGAGAGCGCGCCTCGTCGCCAGAAGGTCCCACAGGCTTCGCCGCTTCGGCTCCGGAGCGCCCTGCCCGTGCTCGGCCAGCGCCAGGCGTGCCTCGAGCTTGCCGACCCAGTTGATGAGCGGCGTCGTCACGAGCAGGTAGTAGACCGCGGCCACCACGAACGGAGTGAGGTTCCCGCTGCGCGCCACGATGTTGCTGCCGTACATCATCAGCTCGAACACCCCGACGGCCGACAGCAGCGCCGTGTCCTTGAAGAGCAGGATGAACTCGGAGGTCATCGTCGGCAGGACACGCTTGACCGTCTGCGGGACGATGACGTGCTGCATGGCCTGGGGGTACGTCATGCCGAGCGAGAGCGCGGCCTCGAGCTGCCCCTTGTGGATCGACTGGATGCCGGCGCGGAAGATCTCGGCCAGGTAGGCCGAGCTGTTCAGCGCGAGCACCACGAAGCCGGTGACGAACCAGGGCGCGTGCACGCCCGCGATCGGCAACCCGATGAACGCGACGAATATCTGCAGGAACAGCGGCGTGCCGCGAATGACGTTGACGTAGGCGGCAGCGATCCAGCGCAGCGGCGGGATCTTCGACATCTTCATGAAGGCGAGCATCAGGCCGCCGATGATGGCGAGCGGGAACCCGACGCCGACGAGCGCGAGCGACATCAGCCAGCCGGTGAACATCAGCGGCGCCGACGTCACGATCAGCTGCGGCTTCAGGAAGAGGTTCAGCGCCGTCACGCTGTTCCACTTCGCGACCCAAGGCTGCTGGTCGACGTAGCGGGAGAGCTTGACGCTCCGCGAAGCCGTGACGTACGAGAAGGTCAGGTCGGCCCCCTCGGCCGAACGCTGCTGCCCTCCGGACTCATACTTCACGCCGAGCGCGTAAGTGCCGCCGACGTTGGGCGTCATCACGCTGTACACCATCACCCGCAGCTCGCTGCCCGGCCCGATCGCCGGGTCGAACGCGAGCTGGAAGTCCTGGCCTCGAACCGACGTCGAAGCCTTCACCGTCGTGCGCTTGAGTCCTTGCAGGGTGACGACGTTCGCGTAGGCCTTCCGGATGTCGAAGCCCTCGGGGAAGCGCAGCGTCAGCGCCGAGACCGGAGCGTCCTTGTCCGTGGTGGCGGTGAACGTGAAGCGCGTGGACTCGCCGCCGACCTGCTGGTTGATGGTGACGTCCGGGTTCGTCAACGCGAACGCCGGCGCCGCCGCAACGAGGAAGAGGACCGCGGCTGCAGCCCCGAGCAGGCCTCGCCGAATCAGCGCGCGCGTGAGGTGTCTCATGTGTCCTGCCTGGAGTCCGATCATGGAATGAAGAGGGGCCTCGGCAACGGCCGGAGGCCCCTCTCGTCGTTCCGGCGTTCGTATTGAATCACGAAGCAAGCCGGGTGTCTGCTTACTGAGCGGTCGTGCCGAACCACTTCTTGTAGATGGTGTCGTACTCGCCCGAGGACTTGACCTTGGCGAGCCCGTCGTTGATCGCCTTGAGCAGGTCCGGATTGTCCTTGCTCACGCCGAAGCCGTACTGCTCGCCGGTCGGGACTTCCTTGACGATCTCGATGCCGAGCGAGGGGTCCTTGACGATGTACGCGGTCACGGGCAGGTCGTTCACGACGGCCTCGACGCTACCAGCGCGCAGAGCGGAGAACGCCTCGGTGGCGGTCTTGAACGGGACCGTGGTGGCACCCTTCAGGTTCTCCTTCGCCCAGGCCTCACCCGTGGTGCCTGACTGCACGCCTACCTTCTTGCCGCTGAACTGGTCGTTGCTCGTGAACGTCGAGCCCTTCTTCATGGCGATCGACTGGTTGCTGTCGATGTAGGGGTCGGAGAAGTCGATCTCCTTCTTCCGCTCGTCGGTGATCGTCATGGCGGACGCGATCACGTCGAACTTGCCGCCGGCCTTCAGCGACGGGATCAGCGTGTCGAACACCTCGGTCTTGAAGACGACCTTGAGCCCCGCCTCCTTGCCGATGGCGGTCAGCAGATCGACGTCGAAGCCCTCGGCCACGTCACCGTTCATCGACTCGAACGGCGGGAACGACGTGTCGGATCCGACGGTGATCTGGCCGGGGGTGACGAGCTTGTAGTTCGGGGTCGTGCTCGAGCTGGAGCTGCTCGTGCTCTCGCTCGCAGGCGGCTGGCTGCCCGAGCACCCGGCGACGGCCAGCGCCATCGCGAGCACAACGAACAGCACGAGCCAGGTGCTGGCCTTGCGCATGTTCTCCTCCTCGGACTCTCTCGTGCGAATTCTCCATCGCTGCACTCGGATGGAGTACGGGCTGACCGCATAAGCGTACACCACGCACGGCTCTCGCCGAAAGGCGGGCGAAGCGAACGGGCGCGCGGGCG
Source organism: Actinomycetes bacterium (assembly GCA_021811025.1). Taxonomy (GTDB): domain Bacteria; phylum Actinomycetota; class Coriobacteriia; order Anaerosomatales; family JAJZPX01; genus JAJZPX01. The sequence continues at coordinate 3,807 of JAJZPX010000036.1, read as the reverse complement.
CGCGTCAGGGAGCGACCGCCGGGCTGGTGTCCGCGACGGGCGTGGGCGGAGCGCCGACCGTCTGCGAGTCCTCGACCGCGGACGGCATCCACAGCGCAGGCAGGTCCCCGAGCCACTTGCCGCGAATCGCGTCGAGGACCCCCGTCGCCGCGAGCTCGTCCATCGCCTCGCGCACGGCGGGCTCGATCTGGCTCGAGTCCTTCCCCGACGTCACGGCGAGCGGTGTCGCGTCGGCGAGCTGCCCGGCGTACAGCAGCTGCGGGAACTCGCGGCGGATGTAGCCTCCGACGATCGCGTCGCCCGCGACGGCGTCCGCCTTCCCCGCCGAGGCGGCCGCAAACGCTTCGCGCAGCGACGGCACCACGAGGAGCCTCTCCTCTCCTACCTTGCCGCGCAGCAGCCAGTAGCTCGGCGACTGCTTCTGCACCGCGATGCGGGGGATGCTCGCGAGGTCGTCGACCGTGACGGACGTGCCGCGAGAAAACAGCACCGGAGCGTCCGAGAGGTAGCTGGTCGCCACCGTCACCTCGGACAGGGCGGCTTCGGTGATGGGAACACCGCCGAGGGCGACGTCCGCCCGCTTCTCGCGAAGCGCGGCGCCGATGCCGTCCGCCGGGACGTCGACGAACTCCGCCGTCAGGCCGAGCTGCGCGGCGAGCGCCTCCGCGACGTCCCCGTCGATGCCGACGAGACGGCCGTCCTCGAACGACGCGAACGGCGGGTAGTGCGCGTCCACGGCCACGCGCAGGACGCCGGCCCTGGCGATCGCGGGCGGCCGGAGCTTGGGGGTCGGGAGCTTCCGGGCGGCTCGCGGAGCGGAGGCGCAACCGGCGAGCACGAGAAGGGCGACGAACGCGAGAGTCGCGCCTGCGAGTCCTCCACGTGCCTGCCCGTCCCTCACACCTCACCCCCACCGCTGCACCCGAGGAAGCGCTCCCGTCCGGCTGACCTGGTCTTTGGCCCCACACTCGCGTACCGGGGCTTCCGCTTGATGCTATCTCACTACCGGCCCTCTCGCCCGAGACCGCTGAATGCGATCTTCATCGGGCGGTACGGCTTACCCCTAAGATGCGCCATGCTCGCGCGACGGCTGTCGCCGCCGGCTTACGTGGGTCCTTTCGGCCGCATCTACCTTGGACTTGGACGCGCGAGGCGCCCGCAACCACAGACCCGGACGGGAGCTCCCGAAGAGTATACCGCGAGCAAACGGCGCGCCGCCGCGCCGCGCTCACTCCGCGGCGGCTGAACGAGCCGGCGGCAGGAAGGGCTCGTACATCATGAGCGCGTGATTCTCCGCGACGATCTCGTCCGCGACCAGGACGCCGTCGGTGTCGAAGGTACTGCGCCGCAGCCGGTTGTGCCTCACGTAGCGGCCGGGTCCTTCATGCGAGATCCGGTGATCGACCTCGCGGACCTGGTAGCGGCGCCAAGCGGCCCGGTGCTCCACCATGAGCCGTGCAGACGGCCGTGCGCCACGACTATCCGCAAGACGAACGGGACGAGCGTGCGGTTCTCGATCTGAAGGTCGAGCGCGGGGAAGGCGCACGTGGCACCGCTGCCGAAGGGCTGCGTGCGATCGGCGTCCGGGAACACGTCGTAGCTGTGCCGCCAGCGCTCGACCACGGTCAGCGGCGTGTGCAGCGTCAGCCAGTAGAGCAGGTTCGTGATCTGACACAGCCCGCCCCCCACTCCCGGCACGACCCTCCCGTGGCTGAGCACGGCGCCATCGACGAATCCTCGGCGGCGCGACGGCTTGCCGACCAGCCGCCAGAACGACAGCCGCTCGCCCGGGAGGACGACGACGCCGTCGAGACGCGCGGCCGCGAGCCGCAGATTGACCACCTTGTTCCGCTGGAGCTCATCGGGCATGCCGACGAGATCGCGATACAGCGGCGACGCATGAGCCGCGATCTCGCTCCGAAACGACCCGTCGGTCTCTCTCCGCCTCGCGTACCGCACGCCGAAGGCGCGCCACTGCGCCTCGCGAAGGAGGCGTCGGACGACCGCTCCCGCGATCGCGCGAACGGCCGTGCGCCTGCGTTCTCCAGTCCCCCGCCGCATCCCACCGTCCTCGGCCGAACGCCATTCAACCGCATCGTACAACGCGCGCAGCTACCACTCGCACGCCCGCGCCACGGCGCACGCCCGCACCTCGGACGCGCCTGCGGCCAGCAGCACGCGCGCGGCGGCGTCGAGGGTCGCACCGGTGGTGAGGACGTCGTCGGCGAGCAGCACGCGGGGCGGCATCTCGACGCCGGGCGACGGCACCAGCGCGGCGGCGAGGTTCGCCGCGCGTTCCTCTCGACCGAGTCGCCGCTGGTCGCCGGAAGTCACGCGCGCGAGCGCGGGGACGCGAGGGACGTCGAGGCGCGCCGCGAGCGCGTCGGCCAGCAGCGCGCCGTGGTCGAAGCCGCGGCGCAGCAGCGCGCGACGTGACGCCGGGATGCCGACGACAGCCTGCGGCCAAGACGTCCACTCGCCCAGCGACTCGGCGAGCATCGCCGCGAGCACCGGAGCGAGACGCCGTTCGCCGCCGTCCTTGTACAGCACGACGAGCCGCGCGAGCGGGTGCGTGAGCACGCCCGCGCAGCGCGCCGCCGCGAACGCGAACGAGCGGCCGTCGCACTCGGAGCAGTGGCGGGCGCCGTCCGGCGCGCCGCATCGCGGGCACGCGGAAGCCGCGTCGATCCGCACGAGAGCGTCCGAGCATCGTTCGCACAACAGCAGCCCCGGGAGCTCGCAGCCGGCACAGCGCGTGGGCGCGACGAGCTCCAGGAGGCCTTCCGCCAACCCCATCGCCACCTCCGAGGGGGCGCCAGGCGCCCCTACCCCGCCAGCGCCTGCAGCGCCGGGATCGTGAGTATCGCCGCCACGGTCGTCACCAGCGCCGCGCCGGCGATAAGCTCGACATCCAGCCGGAAGCGCGCGCCGAACACGACCGCCAGCATCATGGTGGGCATCCCCGCCTGCAGCACCACCAGCCGAAGCGCGACCGGGTCGCTCGCGAGCAGAACGCGACCCGCGAGCAGCGCGATCAGCGGCAGTGCTATCAGCTTCAGGGCGCCCACGACCGACAGCGGCCCCGCGTACCGCCCTATCGCCCTCGGTTCCAGCGAGAGCCCCAGCGAGATCATGATGAGCGGCACGACCACCTTAGCGAGCAGATCTAACCAATCGCTTACCGCCGCCGGAACCGACGCTGACTTGAGCGTGAGAGCCGCGAGCACCGCGAGGAACGGCGGGAAGGTGAGGAACTCGCGCAGCACGTGCGGCTTCTCCTCGGACTCGCCGTAGGCGGCGCAGACCAACACCCCCACCGTCAGCAACACGCCGACCGTGCCGAACACGTCGTAGAAGACGGCCTTCACCAGGCCGGCGGAGCCGAGCAGCCCGAGAGCGACCGGGTAGCCGATGTATCCGGTGTTGCCCAGCGCGGACGTGAGCATCAGCCCGCCGGCCGTGGGCCGGGACAGCCGCAAGAGCCTCGATGCGACGTAGGCGAGAGCGAACCCGGCGAGCCCGGCGATCCAGGCGACCACCGCGACCAGCACCAGGTCCCAGCCGAGCGCTGCGGGCTGGATCGCCCGGAAGATGAGCGCGGGGAGCGCGACGTAGATGATGACGACGTTGAGGACGCGCGCGTCGTCGGCCTTCAGCAGCCCGGAGACGCGCAGGGCGACACCCACGGCGACCAGCGCCAGCAGCCTGCCGATCACGACGGCCAGCGCGGCGACGGACAACCCGTCCTCCCCTCCGAGCAACCCCTACAGCTCGTGGATCGCCCCGGAACCCTCGCACATCTCCGCG
>JAJZPX010000035.1 GCA_021811025.1 Actinomycetes bacterium | reverse complement strand
CACGCGCACCTCGCAGCTGTACGCTCTTGCCAAGTCCGTGCCGTTAGGGGAGGGGGCACCATGGGGGTTTCTCGCAAGTCCATCTCGCTTCTCGTCGGAGTGCTGCTGCTGACGATGCTACTGCCGCCCGTTCCGGCTGCCGCACGTCCGAGGGCGTCCCGGCGAGCTCTCGCACCGATGCCGCTGCGCGCGTCGATCAGGACGCTTGCTGCAGACGACGACTTCCCGGGCGTTCCGATCCCGGCCTCGCCGTTCTCCGACAGCGTCGACGAGGTCTCCGACGAGGCCGATGTCTTCCAGGTCCACCTCGAGCCCGGCGACACCCTCGAGGCGACGCTCAGCGCCGGCATCGGAGAGGCGGTCATGCTCGTCTTCCAGCCGAACGCGAGCGCGCCGGGCGGCATTCCGACGTGGGAGAACGACCTCGTCGGCTTCTCCGAAGGCCCGGGGGACGAAGGTCTCGGCTTCCCGCAGATACTGTCGTTCACGGCGGGCACGTCCGGGACGTACTACCTGATGGTGCTCGACATCCAGGGAACGGTGTCGTACGCCCTCAACTGGGAGGTAGTAGCTCCGCCGATCAGCATGAAGCGAGTGGCGGGCAAGAACCGGTACGAGACCGCCCTCGCCATCTCGAAGGAGGCGTTCGCCGACGGCTCCAGCCCCAACGTGATCCTCGCGCAGGGCGCCGGGTACGCCGACGCGCTCGCTGCCTCGGCTCTCGCGGGCAGCTACGACTGCCCGATCCTCCTGACGCCGCCGACATCGCTGGCGAACGGCGTGATCGAGGAGATCGATCGATTGAGGGGCGGCGCGACGGCCAACGTGATGATCGTCGGCGGCCCCAAGTCCGTCTCCGACGGGATCGCCGGCACGCTGACGGCGCACGGCGGGATCGTGGTGAAGCGCATCAAGGGCAACGACCGCTACGGCACCGCGATCGAGATCGGCAAGGAGGTGCGCCGGCACGAGACGGCGGACCTGGGACACTCGTGGACCGGTGAGGCGTTCGTGACGCGAGGGAACGGCTACGCCGACGCGCTCGCGGCCGCACCCATAGCGTTCGCGCGCAAGATGCCGGTCGTGCTGGTCGCGAAGACCTCGATACCGGGCGCGACGGCGGCCGGGCTGCCGGCGCTCGGCCTGTCGAAGGCCTACGTCCTGGGCGACACGGCGTCGGTCGACGCGTACGTAGCGAGCCATCTCGGCGTGCCCGTCGAGAGGTTCTGCGGTCCGGCGGGCACCGGCCGAATGGAGACCGCGGCGAACATCGCGAGCCAGGCCGTCGGGCGCAGCTGGGCGAACGCCGGGACGATCGGCATCACGACCGGCTGGGCCTTCCCCGACGCCCTCGGAGGCGGTTCGCTGATCGGCAAGATGGGCGGGGTGATGCTCCTCACGAAGCCGGACGACGAGATACTCTCCGACACACCGTGGCAGTTCGTCTACGACCATCAGACCTCGGTGGCGAACATGCGAGCGCTCGGGAGCAAGACGTCGGTGCCCGACCTCGTCTTCCCCGACTTCCTGGGCGCACTCGAGCCCTAGTTCGCGAGGCGACGGCGGGGCCCTCGCGGCCCCGCCGTCGCCCCCCTACGCCCGCCTCGCCCAGGCGACAATGAGCGCGAGGCCCGCGACGATGAGCAGCGCCGGCCACAGCACGCGTCCGATCGCCGGGCCGAGCGGCCCCGACACGCCCAGCACCAGCTCGAAGAACGCCCCGAACAGCCCGCAGAGGGCAAGCCCTGTCACGCCGAGCCCGATTCCGGTGCTCTTCAGGCCGGGCGCCCGGGCGATCGCCCCGAAGACGAGCAGCCCGAGCCCGACCGAGCCCGGCGTGACGAGCGGCCACAAGTACGACCACGCCGTCCAGGCTCCCGTCGTGTTGGTGACCAGCAGCAGCAGACCGCTCGTGGTGACGATCGCTCCCGGGATCGCGAGGAAGCCGCCGTTTCGGCCGAACGAGAACGCGCCGGCGAACAGCAGGAGGCCGGGGACGATCGCGAAGAGCGGCCAGATGAGCGCCCAGCTCCCGCCGCCCGCAAGCTCGGCAAGCGCGAACAGGCCGCCGAACACGACCAGGCCGACTCCGGCGAGCAGCTCTATCCGCCGTGCGATCTCGCGTCCGTCCATGGGTCCGCCCTCCTCGCCGCGCCTCGCCGCACCTCGCCCGAACCGATTATCCGAGCCGCCCCCGCCGGCGTCCAATCTCAGCCGTGCTTGACCTGCCGCACGCGACGCCGGCTGTGCATGGCGGGGCGCCCTCTCGGCACGATGCTGATCGTGCCGTCGGTCTCCAGCCACGCCGCGGCGGCGTCGGACGGCTTCTCGAGCTCGTGCTCGTGCAGTGCGAGCATCAGGTCCTGCTCGTCGACGTTCTCGCGGCGCAGGTTCTCCGTGAGCACCACGCCGTCGTCGATCAGCTGCGTCGCCTTTCCCACGAGCAGGCCGTGCACCCACCGGACGCGCCCCGCCACCATCCCGATGCCGTAGTTCAGACCCACCAGCACGGCTGCCGCGGCGAGCCCGCCCGCGAGCGACGTGTCCGGGCCGACCATGGCCGTCTGCACCGCGTTCGCGACGAGCAGGATCAGCACGAGGTCGAACAGCGTGAACTGCCCCACCTCGCGCTTGCCGGCGAGGCGGAAGCCCCCCAGCAGGAACAGGTAGACCGCCGCCGTCCGCAGCACGATCTGGCCGATCGGGATTGCCGTGCGCCACAACTGGGCGAGATCGCCCACCTCGTCTCCCTCCATACCCAGGGAATATCCCCTTGGGCGAACGAGGGCTGTGATAGCATCGACGCGACCGACCCCCGAGAGGAGCGCACCGGATGACGTCCTTCCGCGACCAGCTGAGGCCGCTCGTGATGGAGGCGCTCATCCACGAACCCACCGTGCTCGCCTCCGGCCGCCTGTCCAGCTTCTACTTCGACGCGCGCATGGTCACGCTGCGGCCCGACGGCGCGTACTTCCTCGCCCGGCACATCCTCGAGACCGTGCCCGCCGACAGCTACGACGCGATCGGCGGCATGACGATGGGCGCGGACCCGATCGCGGCTTCCGTCGCGGCGCTGTCGTGGGAGCTCGGGACGCCGAAGACGGCGTTCATCGTCCGGAAGACGCCGAAGGGGCACGGCCGGCGCAAGCGGGTCGAGGGCCCGCTCGCGCCCGGCGCGCGCGTCGTCGTCGTCGAGGACGTGACGACCACCGGCGGCTCGGCACTCGACGCGATCCGCGCGGTCGAGGCCGAGGCGGGCTGCGAGGTCGTGCGCGTCGTCTCGCTGGTGGACCGCCAGCAGGGCGCGGCGCGGGTCTTCGACGAGGCGGGCTACGCCTTCTCGCCGGTGTTCACTGCCGAGGAGCTGGGGATCGGCCGCGAGGAGATCGACGCCGAGGCGCGGCCCGGCGAGAGCGGCGCTCCTCTCAGGTAGCGCTGCGGTACGATACGGGGGACCGCGTCGCAAGGGAGGGCCCGATGGACCAGCGGGTTCGCGCGCGAGTGACCGTTTGGGGGGTCGTTCAGGGCGTGTACTTCCGCGGCGCCGCACAGGAGGAGGCGCGGCGGCTCGGGCTGGACGGGTGGGTGCGCAACCGGCCCGACGGCAGCGTCGAGGCCGTCTTCGAGGGACCCGGGCACGCGGTGCGCGAGGCCGTCGAGTGGATGAGCCACGGCCCCAGCTCGGCGATCGTCGAGCACATCCAGACCGAGTGGGAAGAGCCGACGGGCGAGCAGGGATTCGGCCTGCGCTTCTGACGACCTCAGCCGAGCGGACGCTGCATGTACCTCAGGCTGTCCAGCGGTGTCGTCGACGACCGGAACGGCTCGACGTGGACGAACCCGAGCGACTCATACAGCGGGATCGCCCCCTCGTAGCGCACGACCGCCACCAGCTGCATCGCGTCGTAGTCACGCTTCCGCGCCTCCGCCATCAGACGCGTGACCAGCTCTCGCCCGATGCCGCGCCGCCTGAACGCCGGCCGCACGTACAGCCTGCGCACCTCGCCCACGCCCCGAGCCGTGCCGTCGCGCATCATCACGCACGCCGCAGGCTCGCTGCCCGCGGACGCGAGCAGCACGAGCGGATACGCCTCGCGAAGCGCGCGCAGCTCCCCGGCGAACGCGTCGCGCTGCACGTCGGGCAGGTGCGACGCCATGTACTCGAGGTACTCCCGCAGCAGCGCGCGCACGTCGTCGAGGTCCTCGGCCGTGTCGGCGAGGCGGATCTCGACCGTCACCTCCCGGGGCACGCGGCCCTTCGCGTTCACGAGCACGACGCCGGCGACCGCAACGGCGCCTCCCGCGATCGAGAGCAGCGTCGGCACCTCGCCGATCCACACCGCGGCGATGGCGATGGCGATCACGGGCGAGACGTTGAGGAAGCTCGCGGTGACGGACGCGGGCATGCGCGACAGGACCCACGCCCACGCCAGGTAGGCCACCGCCGCGGGGAAGACGCCGAGGTACACGACGGCCGCGGTCGCGGCGGGCGCGGCGTGCGGCAGCGCGCGCACGAGCCCCGGCAGGAACACCAGCATCGGCACCGTCCCCGCCCACATCGTGTACGCGGTGAGCTCGAGCGGCGAGTATCGGCCGAGGTAGGGCTTCTGCAGGATGAAGTAGACGCTCGAGCCGACGGCCGCCGCCACGATGAGCAGCGCGGACGGGTCGAAGGAGACGCCCTTGCCCTGCCCGACGGTGATGAGCGCCACCCCGAGAAAGCTGACCGCGACGCCCGCCCACCCCACGGGGCGCAGCCGCTCGCGGAGGAAGATGGCCGCGAGCACCGCCGTGAACACCGGCACCGCGGCGATGATGAGGCTGGCGGCGCCGGCCGACACGCGCACCTCGCCGTAGTTGAGGGCGACGTGATAGAGGGTGAAGCCCGCGAGCCCCGCGATCGCGAGCGCGGGCCAGTCGCGCCGCTGCGGCAACCGCATCCCGCTCGCCGCCGCGTAGACGGCCAGAGTCGCGGAGCCGACGAGGAACCGCAGCAGCGCCACCTCGCCCGGCGAGTACGACGCCAGCCCCGCCTTGATGCCCGCGAAGGCGGACGCCCACAGCACGACCGCGAGAGCCATCACGCCGAGCGTGCGCGCGTCCAACCGCCGGTCCTGCAAGCGTCCTTCGCCTCCGTCGTTCGAGAGCAGCGTCCCTTATGCTCTCACAAAGGCGACGCGGGCGAGAGGCGCAAGCGGAGGGGCCGCCGCGTGGCTAGTGCTGCGGCGTGGGCTGTCCGCCCGGGTAGCCCGCCGGAGGCGGCGGCGGAGGCTGGTAGCTCGGCTGCTGCGGGTATGCCGGAGGCGGCCCGGCCGCTCCGCGCTCGACCGGCCAGTGCGCGAAGGCGAACCAGATGATCACCACGAGGTTGACCAGCGGGATGAGCATGAGCACCGCCAGCCATCCCGAGTAGCCCGCCTTGTGGAAGATGCGGGCGTAGACGTAGAGCATGAAGACGAGCACCACGAGCCCGATGAGCAGCCCGATGAGCCCGCCGATCCCTAGGAACGGGCCCGCGCCTCCCCCGGCACCCGGGGTGTAGTAGTTGTAGTTCACGGCGCGCCCCCTTTCTGTCGCTGACCCGCTGTATACCCAACACGCGGCGTGACGCTCGGCTCCGTCACAGCCACCGCGGTCTCGCGCGCCCGATCGGCCGTCCCTTCCAGCTCCTTCCGGGGAGCAGCGTGTCGACGACCGACCACAGCGCGATGAGCACGTACAGCGCGACGGTGAGCGGGCTGAGCAGTGCGAGCGCTGGCGGGTAGTCGAGGCGCCGGTACGCCGCGGCGACCTGCGCCGTCGCGACGAGCCACGTGACCGCCGCCACCGGTACGGAGGCGCCCGGGACCGGCCGGCCGAACACGGCCGCGAGCGTCACCGCGGGCGGCAGCAGGAACGCCACCGCGGACAGCGCGCCGATGAGCAGCAGGCGCAGCAGCCCGTAGTCGAAGACGCCGAACAGCGTCCTGCCCAGCCCCCTCACGATCTCGCGCAGGCTTCGATACATACGGGTCGAGACAACGTCGGTGAGATCCGCCATGCGCCAGCGGTACCCGGCGGCCTTCGTCAGGCGCGCGAGCATCACGTCCTCCAGCACCTCGCCTCGCACCGCGGCATGCCCGCCGATGGCGTCGTAGGCCGAGCGCCGGAACAGCATGTACTGCCCGATCGCGGTGGAGAGCCCCGGCCAGCGCAACCTGTACGCGAGAGGGAGCGGGACGATCGTCGCGGTGCTCCAGGGCACGGCGGGCAGGATGAGCTCCTCCGCGAAGGTGACGGTCTCGATGTGCGGCACGCCGGCCAGCATGTCCGCGTCCTCGGCCGAGGCGTTCGCGACGCCCGCCGCAAGCGCGTGCCCGCCGTGCACGGTGTCGGCGTCCGTGAACAGCAGCATCTCGCCGGAAGCCGCGTCCGCCAGCTGCCGGCACGCCCACGGCTTCCCCAGCCATCCCGGCGGCAGCGGCGCTCCCTCGAGCACCCGCAGGCGCGAGTCCTCCGCCGCGAGCCGGTCGACGATTGCGCGAGTCGCGTCGGTCGAGCCGTCGTCGAGCACGATGACCTCGAGCGGGCTCGGGTAGTCCTGCGCGAGCAGGGAGCGGACGCACGTCTCGATGCTGCGTTCCTCGTCGCGCGCGGGCACGAGCACGGAGACGCTGGGCGGGCGCTCCGGCAGCGGGTACGCCTCCGCGGGCACGAGCGTCCACAGGTTGCCCGCGAGGATCAGCGCCCCGAGCAGCGACACCGCCAGCGCGACGAGCTGCAGCGCGAACATGGGGCTACCTCGCGGTCTCTTCGGCGATCCCGTCCAGCAGCGCCCACATCAGCTCGCGCGAGCGCGCCACGTCCTGCGGGCGCCCGAGCAGGACGTCCGCGGGCTGGGTCCACGGCCCCTCGACCAGCTCGTCCGCGTTCGCGCGCACGAGACCCTCGACCTCGGCCGAGGTGCACTCCAGATGGAACTGCAGCCCGAACGCGCGCTTCCCCCACTGGAACGCCTGGTTCGCGCAGGCCGCGGACTCGGCCGCGTGCACCGCCCCCGGCGGCAGCTCGAATGTGTCGCCGTGCCAGTGCAGCGCGAGGAACTCCTCGGGCAGCCGGCCGAACGCCCGCGATTCCCAGCCGGGCGCCGTGAGCGTGACCGGGAACCACCCGATCTCGGGCGTCTCGTTGCGGGTCACCCGGCCTCCGAGGACGTCGGCCAGCAGCTGCGCGCCGAGGCAGATGCCGAGGACGACCTTGCCGCCCGCCACGGCGTCGTCGATGAGCGCCTTCTCGTCGGGCAGCCACGGGTAAGCCTCGTCCTCGTACACGTTCATGGGGCCGCCCATGACGACCAGCCAGTCGAGCTCGTCCGCGGACGGCAGCGGCTCGCCGGCGTACAGCCGCGTCGCGTCGACGCCGAAGCCGCGCTCGCCCGCCCACTGAAGGATCGTCCCGGGCGTCTCGTACGCGACGTGCTGGACGTATCGCAGTCTCACGGCTCCTCCGGGATCTCGCGTCGCACCGCGAGCATCGCGACGTCGTCGCGCAGCCGGCCCTCGGCAAATGCCTCGATCGCGGCGAATACCTTCGCGGGGAGCGTCAGCGGGTCCGCGTCCCCCACGCCCTCGAGAAGCGCGGAGAGCCTCTCGGAGCCGTACAGCTCCCGGCCGCCGCGTGCCTCGGTCACTCCGTCTGTGTAGATGAGGATCGTGTCGGTCGGAGCCACCATCGTCACCCGTTCCGCGAACTCCACGTCTTCGAACGCGCCCAGGACCGGACTCTCTCCCGGAAGCGTCGCCACGTAACCGCCTGCGCCCACGATCATGCCCTCGGGATGCCCGGCCGAGACGTAAGTGAGCGCCCCCGTTCTCATGTCGAGCACTCCGAAGAACGCCGTCACGAACGTCTCGGGCGAGGTGAAGCGGCGCAGCACGTCGCTCGTCCGGCTCATGACCTCGCTCGGGCGCAGTCCCTCGCTGCCGTAGATGCGGACCGCGTTGCGCGCGAGCGCGGTCACCGAGGCGGCGTCGAGCCCCTTCCCGGAGACGTCGCCGACGAGGAGCGCGACCGTGTGCCCGCCCGTCTCGAAGACGTCGTAGAAGTCGCCTCCCACGCGCGCCGCGGCGGTCGCGGAGCGGTAGAGCGTGCCGAAACGCACGCCGGGGACACGGTCGGGCATGAGCAGCAGGCTCTCCTGCAGCGTCTCCGCGATCCTGTGCTCGGCCTCGTACACGCGCGCGTTCTCGATCAGCACGGCGGCCTGGGACGCGACGCTCTCCGCGAGCCTGATCTCGCGATCCGTGAACGGCCGGTCCTCGCCCGGCTCGTCCATCGTGGCGAACCCGAGGAAGCGGTCGTGCGCGCGCAGCGGGACGAGGAGCGCCAGCAGCGCGTCCTCCGCTTCCGCGAGCGCGAGCTGCTCGGGCGGGAGGTCCTCCATCGGCTTGACGATCTTGTGCCGGCCGTCGGCGAGAGCGGCGGCCCGGCCCTCGAGCTCCTCGCTCTCCCCCCGGCGGGTCTTCCTGGTGTTCCGCGCCGCCGTCACCACCATGCGGTTCCGCCTGGGCTGGTGCAGCGCGACGACCACCCGGCTGCGCCCCGTCAGGCCCTCGAGCACCTCCGCCAGCGCGTCGCAGACCTCCTCGAGCTCGAGCGCGTGCGACAGGCGCTCGGCCGCCTCGAGCAGCAGGCTGGAGATCTCCAGCTCGGCCGTCGCCCGGCACCGCGACTCCTTCTCCGCGTCGAGCAGCCGCGACGACTCGATCGTCTGCCCGAGGATGCGGGCGACGGCGTGGAACAGCCCCATCTCGTCCTCGGTGAACGAGCGAGTCTCGCGGAACGCGAAAGTGAGCGCGCCCACCCTGCGCTTTCGGAAGTCGATGGCCATGCTCACGTACCTGAGATCGCGATGCTTCTCCTCCTCCAGGATCCCCGCCCGCTCCGGCCGCGCGCGGTCGTCCGCGTCCGTGAACGCGGCGCCGGACGCCAGGCTTCGCTGGGCGATGGAGTCGCCTCCGTCGGCGGGCACCTCCTCTATCAGCCGCACCATCTCGTCGGGGTAGCCGTGCGAGGCCACGAGCCGCAGGGTGGCGCCGTCCGCGGAGAGCACGCGGACGTCGCCGCCGACGAGCCCGATGTGACGCGCGAGCGCCTTCAGCACGCGAGTGCAGACGATCCGCAGGTCGGAGCTGGAGGTCGCCACCACCGCGACCTCCTGGAGCAGCCGGCTGTGCGCGAGCTCGTCGCGAAGCGACTGGACGACCGCCGCGACCTCCTCGTGGAGCGTGACTATCACGCGCCGCGGCTGCTCCCCGGTCGGCTCGGCGCGCACGCGCACCTCCACGTCCCTCCCGCCCCGGGTCCTGAGCGTCACGACCTCGACCGCGACCACCGCCTCCGATGCTGCGCGGATCCACGGAAGCCTTCGCGCCGGCACCGGACGCCCCGCGGCGCCCAGGAACTCGACGGCTTCGTGCAGACATCGGCCGAGCAGCCCGCTCGCGGGATGCTCGAGCAGCTCCTCGGTCGGACCGTTCGCCAGCACGACGACACCGCGCGCAGTCAGGAGCAGCAGCGCGGTGTCCACGGCGTTCAGGATGTCCGCGAGCGGTAGAGGTCGGTCCTCCGCGTCCACGCACCCCCCCTTCGCGCGTGAGCGTGCGCGAGCCGTCGTTCCTAAGCTGCCTTCATCCTACGCCCTTCCATATTTCTCCTGCCAGGGGCGCGAGATTCCGCCGCCGTGCTCCGGAAAGCCGCTCTACACGCTCCCCGGCGGCACCCTGCTCGGGCTCGCCTTGAAGTGATACGGCACGTCGGTGACGATCACGTCCGGCTCGGAGAACATCGCCGTCTTGATCCGCAGGGGCGTCGGGTCGTGAAGGACGTAGTCGCTCCACTTCTCCGGCACCCATTCCGGCAGGATGATCGTGACGACCTCGTCGTCGTTGTAGGGGAATGCCTGCCCGCGCACGTAGGCGCGAATGGGGCCGATCAGCTCGCGATATGGGGAGGGCAGCACGACGAGCGGTATGCCGAAGTCACAGTCCTCCCACTCCGCCCGCACCCGCTCGGCGGCGTCTCCGTTGACGTCGACGAACACCGCCTCGCACGTCTGCCCCTTGAGCGCCTTCGCGTACGCGACCGCGTGGCGTATCCTCCGGTCGAGCTGCGAGACGAGGACGATGATGTGGTTCTTCAGCTCGACGATCCTGCAGCGCTCGTCCGCCGTCAGCTCCAGCCTGCCGACGACGTCTTCGTAGTGGGCGCGGATGGCGCGGAAGTACAGCACGAGCGCGGGGATCAGCACGAGCACGAACCACGCGCCCTCCGAGAACTTCGCGACCGCCAGCACGACGAGCACGACGCCGGTGGTGATCGCGCCCGCCGCGTTCACCACGATGCTCCAGCGCCATCCCTGCTCCTTCAGGCGAAGGTGGTGCACGACCATGCCCGTCTGAGAGAGCGTGAACGCCGTGAAGACCCCCACGGCGTACAGCGGGATGAGCGCGTTAGTGCTGGCGCCGAAGACCGCGACGAGCACGGCCGCGAGCGCCGTGAGCAGCAGCATCCCGTTGCTGAAGACGAGACGGTCGCCGCGGTTGCGCAGCTGCCTCGGGAGGTAGCCGTCGTTCGCCATGATCGAGCCCAGCCTCGGGAAGTCGGCGTAGCTGGTGTTCGCCGCCAGGACGAGGATGGCCGCGGTAGCGAGCTGCAGCAGGTAGTACAGAGGGCCCGCGCCGAACGTTCCCCTGCCAAGCTGCGACAGGACGGTCTGGGCGCCGGGGCGCACGTGCGCGAGCGTCGCGAGCGCGGACGTGCCGAGGAAGAGGACCGCGAGCGTGCCGATCATCCACGTCAGCGTCGTGCGCGCGTTCGTCGCCTCAGGCTGCTTGAAGATCTGCACGCCGTTGGCTATCGCCTCCACCCCGGTCATCGCCGAGCACCCGCTGGCGAACGCGCGCAGGATGAGGAACAGCGTCAGCGCGCCCGTCGCCTCGAGGGGCTGCGGCGGCACGACGATCGGGTGCCCCGTGGCGTAGCGGAGCAGCCCCACCACGATCAGCAAGCCCGTCGTCGCGACGAAGAGATACGTCGGGCCGGCGAAGAGGAAGCCGCTCTCTCGCACGCCGCGCAGGTTCGCGAGCACGAGGACCACGATCATCGCGAGCGCGGTCTCCACGGCGTACGGCCGCGCCGCGGGCAGCGCCGAGGTGATCGCGGCGGTGCTGGCGGACACCGAGACCGCCACCGTGAGGACGTAGTCGACGAGCAGCGAAGCTCCGGCGACGAGTCCGGGCAGCGCACCGAGGTTCTCGTGCGAGACGATGTACGACCCGCCGCCGTTCGGGTACGCCTTGATCGTCTGCCTGTACGACGTTCCCACGATCAACATCAACGCGGCGATCGCGATGCTGATCGGCCACGTCAGCGGCAGAGCGCCGGCACCCGCAACGGCGAGCGCGATGAGGATCTCCTGCGTGCCGTACGCGACCGACGAGAGCGCGTCGCTCGAGAGCGTCGCGAGCGCCAGGACCTTCCCCACCCGCTGGTGCCGCAACTGCTCCGTTCGGAGCGGCCGGCCGATCAGGAAGGACTTGAGCGCGCTCGCCATCCGGCCTCCTCGTGCTCCTCACGGGCGGCCGCGGGGACCAGGAGGTACGTCGCTACGAAGGTCGCGGCGAGCGCGAGGACCCAGCCGAACGCGACCTGCGTTCGAAGGCTGTCGATCCGCGCCTCGACCTCACGCATGTTGCGGCCGGTGACGACGAAGCCGCTCGCCTTCTTGCTCCGCCAGTACTCGACGACGGCAGCCACGCGCACGTCGTGCCGCGGCTGCCAAGTGGCGCGGTTCTCGCCCTCGCGCGCCGCCAGCTCGAAGAACTCCTTCGGAAACGAGGGAGCTGCGCCCTGGAACTTCGCGGCACCGGCAATCGGCTTCCCGCCGGCGTCGTACACCATCACCCAGGGGGCGAGCGACGCCGCCACATCCACGGGCGCGCCGGCCGCGGCGGCCTTCGCGCTAATGCCGTCGACGAGCCGCGAGGCGGCGTCCTGGGCGAACTGCAGCTGGGGGTCGTCGAGGCTCGAGCGAAGGCCATGTTGCGCGGCGGCGTAGACCAGGACGCACACCGCCGTCAACCCGACGGCTACGGGAGCCCAACTGCGTAAG
>JAJZPX010000034.1 GCA_021811025.1 Actinomycetes bacterium | reverse complement strand
TCTGTCGGGCGGCTCGGATCGCTGTAGGCCCGGCCCGCCACACACTTGTCGGGCGGGCCGTTCGCGGAAACATGAGAAGGGGTCTTGGGACATGCTCGTCATAATGCGCGATCGCGCGACGCAGGCCGAGATCGACCACGTCGTCGCCAACCTGAAGGAGGCCGGCGCCGAGGCGCACCTCTCGGTGGGCGAGGAGAAGACGATCATCGGCGTCATCGGCGACCGGGGGATCATCTACAACCTCGATCTGGAGGGCCTGCCGGGCGTCGAGCAGGTCATCCGCGTGCTGAAGCCCTACAAGCTCGTGAGCAGGGACTTCCAGCCCGAGGACACCGTGGTGGCGGTCCGCGGCTCCGAGGTCGGCGGCGGGGCGCTCGCCGCGATCGCCGGCCCCTGCTCGATCGAGTCCGAGGAGCAGATGGTTGCCGCGGCTCGCGCGGTGGCCAGGGCCGGCGCCACGATGCTGCGAGGAGGCGCGTTCAAGCCCCGGACGAGCCCTTACGCGTTCCAGGGCCTCGGGCTGGACGGCCTGAAGCTGCTGCGCGCGGCGGGGGACGAGACGGGGCTTCCGGTGGTGACAGAGCTGCTCGACGTCCGGGATGCCGAGCAGGTGGCGGGGCACGCCGACGTCCTGCAGGTGGGCGCGAGGAACTGCCAGAACTTCATGATGCTCGAGGAGCTGGGTCGCATGGACGTCCCCGTGCTCCTGAAGCGCGGTCCCTCCACCACGATCGAGGAGCTGCTCTCGGCCGCGGAGTACATCCTCAAGGGCGGCAACCGGGCGGTCATCCTGTGCGAGCGCGGCATCCGGACGTTCGAGACGTACACGCGCAACACGCTGGACCTCTCGGCCGTGGCCGCGCTCAAGTCGCTCACGCACCTGCCCGTGATCGTCGACCCTTCGCACGCGACGGGTCGGCGCGACCTCGTCTCGCGCATGTGCCGCGCGGGGCTGGCGGCCGGCGCCGACGGTATCATGGTGGAGGTGCATCCCGACCCGGAGCACGCGCGCTGCGACGGCCCGCAGTCGCTGACGACGAACGAGTTCGAGCTGCTGATGGCGTCGCTCGACCCCGTCGTCGGGATCGAGGGCAAGTCGTGGGGGAGCCTCTGAGGAGAAGCGATGGCTGGTGAGTCCCGCGCGTTCCGCGCGGTGGTCGTCATAGGGATCGGCCTCATCGGCGGGTCGCTGGCGGCCGCGATCCGAAAGCGGCAGCTCGCCCGGCGCGTCCTCGGCGTCGACCCCGACGAGGCGGCGCGCCGGCACGCGGTCGAGCGCGGCGTGGTGGACGAGGCGCTCACGATGGAGGATGCGGTGGCGGCCGGGTGGTTCTCGCGCGAGGGCGCGGACCTCGTCGTGATCGCCACTCCCGCTCGCGCGGCAGCAGAGGTGCTCGCCCGTCTCGGCGAGGCCGGCTACGAGGGCGTGGTCACCGACGTCGCATCGACGAAGACCGCCGTCATCGCCGCCGCCGCCGAGCACCTGGGGCCGAAGGCGGCCTTCGTCGGAGGGCACCCGATGGCCGGCAGCGAGAGAAGCGGCGTCGCGGCTGCGAACCCCGACCTCTTCGAGGGTGCCTACTACGTGCTCACGCCGACCGAGTCGACCGACGTGGACGCCTACCGCAAGCTCAACGCGCTCGTGGGCGCGCTGGGCGCGCGCGTCGTTGCGGTGGACGCGCGCCACCACGACGAGGCGGTGGCGGTCATCAGCCACGTCCCGCACGTCGCGGCCGCCGCACTCATCAACATCGCCGCGGCCCGAGGAGCGGCGGCGGGTGAGGACGTCCTGAGACTGGCGGCCGGCGGCTTCAAGGACATGACGCGCATCGCGGCGGGGTCGCCCGAGCTGTGGACGGGCATCTCCATGGACAATCGCGAGGCTCTCGTCCGAGGGATCGACGAGCTCATCGACGAGCTCGCCGCGTTCGTGAGCTACCTCAACGAGGACAACCGCCTGGCCGTGCGAAGCTGGCTCGCCGCCGCGGCCGAGGTGCGCCGGGAGCTGCCCGCGCAGTGGGTTCCCGCCGCGACCGCGCTGACGGAGCTTCTGATCCCGATGGTCGACCGGCCGGGCGTGGTCGCGCAGGTCACGACCGCAGTGGGCCGGGCCGCGTGCAACATCGAGGACATCGAGATCGACCACCAGACCGAGGACCGCGCGCTGCTGCGCGTCGTCATCACGGACGAGGGCGACCCGCAGGCGCTGCTCGATTCGCTCCGCTCTCTCGGCTACGAGCCGGAGGTGCGCCGCCTGTGACGGACCGGACCGTCCAGCCCGCCAGGGGCCCGCTCCGCGGCTCGATGCCGGTCCCGGGCGACAAGTCCGTCTCGCACCGCGCCGTGCTGTTCGCCGCGATGGCCGAGGGCGTCTCGCGCCTTTCCGGCGTCCTGGACGCCGCCGACGTCCGCTCGAGCGTGAAGGCGGTCCGCGCCCTCGGGGCGAAGGTCGAGGTGGCGGCGCACGACGACGGGCTCGAGGTGACGGTCGAGGGCTGGGGCGGCGCCGGGCCGCGCGAGCCGGGCGCGCCGATCGACTGCGGCAACAGCGGCACGACGGCGCGCCTGCTGATGGGGATCCTCGCGGGCTGGCCGGGGCGGACGTTCACGCTCGCCGGCGACGCGTCGCTCTCGACCCGGCCGATGCGCCGAGTGCTGGACCCGCTCGCGCTCATGGGCGCCGAGACGGACGGAGCGGCCGTCACGCTTCCCGTCACGATCCGCGGAGCCGCGCTCCGCGGCATAGACTACACGCTCCCCGTCGCGAGCGCCCAGGTGAAGTCCGCCGTCCTGCTCGCCGGGCTTCGCGCATCGGGCGAGACCGTCGTGCGCGAGCCCGTGCCCTCGCGGGACCACACCGAGCGCCTCCTGCCCGCCTTCGGCGTCGACGTCAGCTGCTCGCCGCCGCCGCGCGCGTGCGCCGTCGCCGGAGGCTCCATTCCCCGCGCCGCGGAGGTCACCGTGCCGGGCGACCCTTCGTCAGCGGCGTTCCTCGTCGGCGCGGCGCTGCTCGTCCCGGACAGCGCCGTCGCCATCCCCGGCGTCGACCTCAACCCCACGCGCACCGGGTTCCTGCGCGTGCTCGAGCGCATGGGTGCCGGCCTCCTCGTCCGTCCGGCGGCGATGGCGGGAGCGGAGCCGGTCGGCGACGTGGTCGCCTCCTTCCGCGCGCTCGAGGCCACGACGGTGACACCGGACGAGGTGCCGTCGCTCATCGACGAGGTGCCGCTGCTCGCGGTGGTCGCCACCCAGGCGTTCGGCACGACGCGGTTCGAGGGGGTGGGCGAGCTGCGCGTCAAGGAGTCCGACCGCCTTCGCGCGCTCGTGGAAGCGCTCGAGAGCCTGGGCGCCGAGGTCCGCTCGGGCGACGACTGGCTCGAGGTGACGGGCCCGGCGCGCCTGCACGGCGCGTGGCTCGACTCGCACGGCGATCACCGTCTCGCGATGGCGTACGGCGTCGCGGCGCTCGCCGCGGACAGCCCGCTGACGATCTCCGGCTACGACGCGATCGCCGTGAGTTACCCGGGCTTCTGCGAGGCGCTGGACGCGCTGATGGTATCCTAGTCGGCGGTCCCCTCACCCCTGGAGCGCTCAGTGATCGTAGCGATCGACGGCCCGGCCGGCTCGGGCAAGTCGACGGTCGCCAAGGCCGTCGCCCGCCGGCTCGGATTCGCGTATCTGGACACCGGCGCGATGTATCGCGCCGTGACCTGGCTCGCGCTGCACCGCGGGGTGGAGCTGGACGACGAGACGGCGGTCACGGAGCTTGCGGACACCGAGCCCGTGACGTTCGGCCGCGCTCCCGGCGAACCTCTGGCGACCCGCGTCGAGGTGGCGGGCGAGGACGCGACGCGAGGGATCCGCACGCCCGAGGTGGACGCCGCTGTGAGCATCGTCGCGAAGCTGCCGGGCGTCAGGCGCGCGATGGTGGCGCAGCAGCGGCGCGCGGCCGAGGCGGCTCGCGACAGCGTCGTCGAGGGCCGCGACATCGGCACGGTGGTGTTCCCGGACGCGGCCGTGAAGGTGTACCTCACGGCGTCGGCCGAGGAGCGGGCGAGGCGGCGTCGCGAGCAGCACGCCGAGGCCGGGCACGGCGAGGAGAGCGCGCAGGCGGTGCTCGCGCAGCTCGAGCGCCGCGACCGCATCGACTCCACGCGCGAGGCGTCCCCTCTGAAGCCGGCCTCGGACGCGGTCGTCCTCGACACGACCGGCCTCGGCGTCGACGAGGTCGTCGGCCGCATCGCCGCACTCGTCGAGCAGCGCGAGGCGTGACGTGCTGTACCGCTTCCTGTGGTACGCGCTGCGTGCGTTCATCGACCTCCCGTTCCGCGTGCGCGTGCTCGGCCGCGAGCGGGTGCCGTCGGCCGGCGGCGTCATCCTCGCGCCCAACCACGAGAGCTACGTCGACCCCGTCGTCGTCGCCCTCGCGCTTCCGCGGATCGTGCACTTCATGGCGAGGGACGACCTCTGGCGGCACCGCGCCTTCGGCCGGCTCATCGAGGCGCTCCATGCGTTCCCCGTCAGGCGCGGGACGGCCGACCGGGCTGCGATCGCCGAGGCGTCCCGCCTGCTGGACGCCGGCGAGCAGGTGCTCATCTTCCCGCAGGGCACGCGGCACCACGCGCCCGGCCTCGACGGCCTCGAGGAGGGCGCCGGAGGCGCGGCGCTGATCGCCCTTCGCACCGGTTGCCCCGTGGTGCCCGTGGGCATCGACGGGACGGGCGGCATCAGGCCGCCGGGCACCCGCCTTCCGCGCTTCCCGCGCGTGACCGTCGCGTTCGGGGAACCCATGGTTCCAGCCGACATCCCCGAAGGACCGCGGCGCGAGCGCGTCTCGGCCATGACGGCGCGTATCATGGAGGGGATAGCGGCGGCCGTGGCCGAAGCCTCGGCCGAGGGGAGGAGCAGGTAGATGCGTGTCGAGGTCGCCCGGTACGCGGGCGTCTGCTACGGCGTCGAGCGCGCCTTGAAGCTCGCGGAGGAGGCGGCCGGGTCCGGACGCCCCGTGCACACGCTGGGGCCGCTCATCCACAACCCGCAGGCCGTCCAGGCCTTGCGAGAGCGGGGCGTCGAGGTCGCGGCGTGCCTCGAGGAGGCCGACGACGGCACCCTCGTGATCCGCTCGCACGGGGTCGACCCGCGAATCATCGCCGAGGCGCGCGACAAGGGCCTCGATGTGGTCGACGCCACCTGCCCGCACGTCAGCAAGGCGCATGAGGCCGCCGAGGCGTTCCGCCGCGACGGGTACGCGGTCGTCATCGTCGGCGAGGCCGAGCACCCCGAGGTCGAGGGCATCCTCGCGCATGCGGGCGGGGAGGCCGTCGTCGTCGAGTCGGCCGCGGACCTGCCGGAGCGCCTGCCGTCGCGGCGCGTGGGGGTAGTCGTGCAGACGACGCAGACGCTCTCGCGGCTCGACGAGGTGGTCGCTGCGCTCCTGCCGCGAATCTCGGAGCTGAGGGTGGCGAACACCATATGCAGCGCCACGGCCAAGCGGCAGCAGTCGGCCGAGGAGCTCGCCCGCTCCGTGGACGCGATGGTGGTGGTCGGCGGACGGAACTCCGGCAACACCAAGCGTCTCGTCGAGATATGCCGCGCCGTCAATCCTCGGGTACACCACGTCGAGACGGCCGAGGAGCTCGAGGGCGGGTGGTTCGAGGGCGCCGGCAGCGTGGGCGTGACCGCCGGCGCGTCGACTCCCGACGAGCAGATCTCGGGCGTGATCGACGCGATCGAGGCGATGGGGTGAGGGAGTGACGTACGGCAACTCTCACGCGCCCGCCGGCGAGGGCGCGGGAGTCGTCGCCGTCGCCGCGGACGGGGCGGCGGCGGCCGCGGGGATCCGCCCCGGCGACGTCCTCGTGCGGGTGGCGGGTCGGCCGGCCCGCGACGTGATCGACTGGCTGTGGCTCACGGCCGACCTGCCGGCCGCCGTGACCGTGCGCCGCGGGCACGAGGAGCTCGACCTCACGCTGGACCGCGCGTACGGCCAAGAGCTGGGGATCGAGTTCGCGGACGCGATCTTCGACGGAGTTCGGCTGTGCGACAACGCGTGCCTCTTTTGCTTCGTCTCGCAGCTGCCTTCCGGCCTGCGGGAGTCGCTGTACGTGCGCGACGACGACTACCGCCTGTCGTTCCTCTCCGGCAACTTCGTCACCCTCACGAACCTCACGGATGACGACGTCGCGCGCATCCTCGAGCAGCGCCTCTCGCCGCTGTACGTCTCGCTGCACGCCGTCGACCCCGAAGTCCGCCGCTCGCTCGTGTGCGCGACGATGGAGGACCGCGCGCTCGAGCGGGTCGACGAGCTTCTCGCGGGAGGTATCGAGCTGCGGGTCCAGATCGTGCTCGTCCCCGGAGTGAACGACGGGGAGGAGCTTCAGCGCACGCTGCGGTGGCTCGCGGAGCGCGACAGCGTGACGTCGGTGGGCGTCGTCCCGCTCGGCTACACGTCGGCGCAAGAGCGCTTCGCGCGCAGCTACGAGGACGCCGCCGCGGCGGCCGTCGTCCTCGACGCTCTCGAGCCCTGGCGGCGGCGGATGGCCGAGGAGCGCGGCTCGCGCTGGGTGTACGGCGCCGACGAGCTCTACCTCGCCGCCGGACGCGAGCTCCCCTCGGCCGACGACTACGACGGCTACCCGCAGTACGAGAACGGCATCGGGATGGCGCGCGCGTTCCTTGACGACTTCACGACCGCCTCGGCCGAGGCCGACGGCGCGCCCGTGCCGGGCGATGAGTCGCGTCCCGTCGTGCTCGTGACGGGCGAGCTGTTCGCCCCCCTGCTGCGCAGGCTGAGCCCCCGCCTCGGCGACCTCGGCGTCGAGCCGCGCGTGCTCGCGGTGCCCAACCGCTTCCTCGGCGGCGACGTGTCCGTCGCCGGCCTCTTGACCGGCCGCGACGTGATCGACGCCGTGTCCGGCGACCTCGGCGGGGCCGTCTATCTCGTCCCCGACGTCGTGGTAAACTCCGACGGACTCATGCTCGACGACATCCGCGCGTCCGACCTGCCCCGCCTGACGAGGAAGGACGTGCGCGTCGTGCCGTCGGACGCCGCCGCCCTCGTGGAGACGTGTGCGGGGATAGGGAAGGGAGGCGGGTAGTGGCGCTGCCCATCGTGGCGATAGTCGGTCGCCCGAACGTCGGCAAGTCCACGCTGGTCAACCGCCTCGCGGGGACTCACGACGCCATCGTCTTCGAGACCCCCGGCGTCACCCGCGACCGCAGCTATCACCGCGCCGACTGGAGCGGCCGCGAGTTCGTGCTCATCGACACCGGCGGCATCGACTTCATCGACACGGACGCGTTCGGCGCGTCGATCCGGCAGCAGGCGCTCATGGCGGCTGAGGAGGCCGACGTGATCGTCTTCCTGGTCGACGGGCGAGTCGGCGTGGCGCCCGGCGACGACGAGGTCGCCGGCATACTCAAGAGGGCCGGCAAGCCCCTCTTCCTGGCCGTCAACAAGCTCGACAACCCGGCGGCCGAGGAGGCGGTGCACGAGTTCTGGCAGCTGGCCCTCGGAGAGCCGCGCGCCATCAGCGCCCTGCACGGGCACGGGAGCGGCGACCTCCTCGACGAGCTGGTCGCGGCGCTGCCCGAAAGCGACGAGGTCCCTGAGACCGCGGACGTGAACGTCGCCATCATCGGCAGGCCGAACGCCGGCAAGAGCTCGCTCTTCAACCGCCTCGTGGGCGCCGAACGCGCCATCGTGAGCGAGGTCGCCGGCACCACCCGGGACGCGCTCGACACACTCGTGGACCGCGACGGCACCCGGTACCGCCTCGTCGACACCGCGGGACTGCGGCGCCAGGGCAAGATCGACGAGAGCGTCGAGTACTTCAGCTTCGTTCGGGCGATGCGCGCGATAGACCGCTCCGACGTCGCGCTGCTCGTCGTCGACGCGTCCATCGGCGTCACCGATCAGGACCAGCGCGTCGCCGCGTTCGCCGAGGAGCGCGGATCCGCCCTCGTCGTGCTCCTCAACAAGTGGGACCTCCTGCCGGACGACGAGGCGCGCGAGCGGGTGCTCGATCAGGTCCCGCGACAGCTGGGATTCGTCGGCTACGCCCCCGTCCTGCGCGTGAGCGCGCTCACCGGCCGCGGCATGGAGCGCGTCTACGGCGCGATCGATACGGTGTACGCGAGCTACTCGCGATCCATCCCCACGAGCGCTCTCAACAGGCTTCTCACCGAGCTCCGCCAGTTCGGGCACACGGTGACGAAGGGCCCGCGCCAGCTGCGCATCAACTACGCGACGCAGACGCGCACCAAGCCGCCGGGCTTCACGTTCTTCGCCAACCACCCCAAGCTCGCCGACGACAACTACACGCGCTACCTCGAGAACCGGATGCGCGAGGCGTTCGACCTTACCGGCACGCCGATCATCCTCAAGTTCCGCCAGAAGGGCTGAGACGTGGCCCGCGACGTCGCAGTGGCGGGAGTGTCCCTTGCGGCCGCGTACCTCCTCGGCGGCATCCCGTTCGCGCTGCTGGTCGGGAAGCTGCTGTACCACACCGACGTGCGCGACCACGGGTCGGGCAACCTCGGCGCGACCAACACGCTGCGAGTGCTCGGCGTCGGTCCGGGCGTGTTCGTCCTGCTCCTCGACGCGGGGAAGGGCGCCGCTGCGGTCCTCCTCGCCCGCGCGCTGCTCGAGGCGTCCGGCGCCGCGGCGGTGTTCTCGCCGAGCTGGTTCCTGCTGCTCGTCACGTTCGCGGTCATGGCGGGCCACGTGTGGTCGCCGTACCTGCGGTTCGCGGGGGGCAAGGGAGTCGCCGCGGCCGCGGGGGCGCTGCTCGTGGTCATGCCGCTGGTCACGCTCATCCTCGTGGCGGTGTTCGCCATCGTGGTCGCGCTGTCCGGGTGGGTGTCGCTCGGCTCGGTCGTCATCGCCGTGCTCTTCCCGGTAGTGTCGTTCCTGGTGTACTCGCGCGATCCGGCCTCGGTGGCGCTGACCGTGGTCGCCGGCGCGCTCGTCGTATGGCGCCACCGGACGAACATTTCCCGTATCATCGCGGGTACGGAGGCGCGAATCGGAATGCACGGGAGGAAGCTGCGGTGACGCGGGTGGCGGTGATCGGCGCGGGATCCTGGGGCACGTCCGCGTCCTGGCTCCTCGGCGGCAAGGGCCACGAGGTGCGCCTCTGGTCTCGCGAACCGGAGATCGCGGCCGCGATCGACACGACGCACCGCAACCCCGTCTACATGACCGACATCACGCTGCCCGATGGTGTCCGCGCGTTCGCGGACCTCGAGCCCGTCCTCGACGGCGCCGAAGCGGTCGTCGTGGTCACTCCCAGCGTGGGAGTCCGCCCCTCGGCCGAGGCCATGCGCCCGTACCTCGCGCCGACCGTGCCCGTCGTGGTGCTCTCGAAGGGCATCGAGGAGGGCACGCTCATGCTGATGACCGACGTCCTCGACGACGTCATCGGCTCCCGCGAGCGGCTTGCCGCCCTCTCCGGCCCGAACCACGCCGAGGAAGTCGGACGCGGGATACCGTCCGCCACCGTCGTGGCGAGCTACGAGGAGGCTGTGGGGCGCTTCTTCCAGGACCTCTTCATGACGCGCTTCTTCCGCGTCTACACGAACCAGGACGTCGTCGGGGTCGAGCTCTGCGGCGCGAGCAAGAACGTCATCGCCGTGGCCGCGGGCATGTCGGACGGCGTCGGCTACGGCGACAACACGAAGGCGACGCTCATGACACGCGGCCTGGCCGAGATGAGCCGGCTGGGCCGGGCGATGGGCGCGAACCCGCTCACGTACATGGGGCTCGCCGGGATGGGCGACCTCATCGCGACGTGCACGTCCAAGCACTCCCGCAACCGCTCGCTCGGGGAATTCATCGGCCGGGGAGGCACCCTGCGGGGCTGGAGCGAGTCCACCAAGATGGTCGCCGAGGGAGCGTACAGCTGCGTGACCGTCGACGATCTCGGACGCCGCCAGGGCGTGGAGCTGCCGATCACGCGCGAGGTGCGTGCGATACTGTACGAGGGCAAGCCCGTCGCGTCGGGGGCGGAGACGCTGCTCGGCCGAGAGGCGCGTGACGAGCTGCACGGCATCGGGCTGGTCGAGGACTGAGGGGGGCTTTCGGATGGGCGACCGCGTGCTGATGGCACCGTCGATACTGTCGGCAGACTTCACCCGGCTCGCGGAGGCCGTGTCGCTCGTCGAGGAGGCGGGCGCCGACTACATCCACGTGGACGTCATGGACGGGCACTTCGTGCCGAACCTTACGATCGGCCCGCCGGTCGTTGCGGCGCTCAAGAAGTCCTGCTCCATCCCGCTGGACGTGCACCTCATGATCGACAACGCCGACGAGACGGTGGGATGGTACCTGGACGCGGGAGCGGACCTCGTGACCGTCCACGTCGAGGCCGTGAGGCACCTGCACCGCGTCGTGCAGTCGATCCACGCAGCGGGAGCGAAGGCGGGCGCGGTGCTCAACCCGGCGACTCCCGTGTCGCTCCTCCGCGACATCCTGCCGGACCTCGACCTCGTGCTGCTCATGAGCGTGAACCCCGGCTTCGGCGGCCAGAAGTTCATCGAGGGCGTGGTCGGGAAGACGCGCCGGCTCGCCGAGATGTGCGCGGCCGCCGGCGTCTCTCCGCTGATCGAGATCGACGGCGGCATCAACGAGGAGACCGCGCCGCTCGTCACCGCGGCCGGCGCGCGCGTGCTCGTCGCGGGCAACGCCGTCTTCGGCGCCTCCGACCCCGCCGCCGCGCTCAAGGCGATCCGCGCGGCGGGCGAGGGAGCGATCCGCTAGCGCCGCGGCTCGCACGCGCGAGCCGTCGTGCGCGTCCGGCCGCTCAGGCGGCCGCTTGCTCGTGCGGCACCGCGGGTTCCGACGCCTCGCGTTGACGCGCGAGGAGATCGACGTAGGCCAGCAGCCCGGCGGCGAAGACGGCCAGCGCGCAGAAGTAGAGGTAGCGCCGATCCGAGGCCGGCGAGACGGCGACGGTGAACGCCGCGTTCACCAGGACGAAAGAGACGAACGCGATCGTGGCCCTGAGCCGGCGGGCGATCGCCACGGCGAGGATCGCGGCGTACGCGGCGAGGGGCACAAGCATCGTCCACAGCAGCCGGCGCTGCACGCCCCTTCCCGACCACGCGAGGTACCGCATGACGAGCCTCTGCAGGGCGGGGTAGCGGCTCGCGGGCATGACGGTGTCGAGGCGGGGGTACCTTCCTGCCTCGACGACCCAATTGGTCGGGGCCCTCCCGGCGGCCGCCGGCGCCACGTCGGCGAGCGTGAGCATCGCGCGCGCCTGGCGCCACTTGTCGAGCAGCACGGCCGAGGGATTGCGCACGATCGCGCCGGCTACGGCCCGGTTCCACCTCTCGTAGAAGGCCGGGTCGGCGACCCCGCGAGCACCGTGCGGGTTCCCGATCGGCTTGAGGTAGCGAAAGCGGCCGAAGAAGAGGCCGTCGGACGACAGGGGCGAGTACTCGGACCTCCAGGTGGCCGCGGGCCACATCGACTCGAAGACCGCCCGCTGCCCGTCGGTGAGGTTCGGGCGATCCGAGCTGTAGATCGCGGCCACCTCCTTGACCTTGAGCTGGTCGATCTCTATCGCGGGCGACCCGACGTGGAGGGCCCGGAAGAGCACCACGCCGAAGAACCCGTACGTGAGGAGCCCCACGAGGAACGTGACCGCCACGCGCTTCGCATCGAGACGGAACGCCAGGAGCAGCAGCGGGGGAAGGACGAGCTCGAGCACCCCGTTGAACCTGATCAGCACGCATGCCCCGGAGAGGAACCCGAGCGCCAGGTACGGCCACCATGCGGCTCGTCCTCCGCGATCGACCAGCAGGAAGAGCAGGGCGGCCTCGGCGATGATGATGATCCCGAACAGGACGTCCTTCCAGATGGTGACGCTGTACAGCCCGATCTGCGGATGCAGGGCGTACGCGCCGGCGAAGAGCGCCAGCACGGGCAGCGGGACCCCCCTCACGAACGCGAACCGCGTGACCGCTGCGACGACGAACGCCGTCAGGACGAGCTGCAGCACCGCCATCGCCGAAGGGCTGTACCACAGATGCTTCAGCCCGGCCATGATCAGGGCATAGAGGTACGGATGCCAGTTGTCGAAGCGGAACGTCTGCGCCTGTTCCCACTGGTTGAGCGAGTCGCCCGTCAGGATGCCCGGGTAGAGCGCGAGCAGCCACAGGGCGTAGACCGCGCTGAGGAGCGTGAACGACGCGATGCCGACGGCGGCGGCGCGTCCCCGCGGGCTCGGCCGCGAGTCCGGCCGCAGCGCCTCCGTCTTCGTGTCGGTC
>JAJZPX010000033.1 GCA_021811025.1 Actinomycetes bacterium | reverse complement strand
AGAAGGTCTACAAGCAGACCACCTCTCCGGCCGGCCGTGCGGTCGCCAACCTCGAGAAGATCTGCCGCCAGCGACCGCGTGACGCGGGCGTGCGCGTCGCGCTCGCGCAGGCCTACGTGGCCGCCGGTCGCGAGGGGGACGCGATCGAGCAGTACAACGCCGCGCTCAAGATCGACAAGGACAACCCGGCGGCTCTCCTCGGGCTCGGTCAGCTCGCCATGGCGGACAAGCAGTGGCGCACGGCCGAGAGCTACTGGCAGAGGATCATCGCCAAGCTCGACACCGGAGAGTACGCGGGGAAGGACGACCGCCTGGAGGCGGCGTACTTCTACCTCGGCACCACGCAGATGGAGCTGCACGAGTACGAGGACGCGATCGGGAATCTGAAGGAGGCGATCCGGATCCGGCCCGACGCTTCCGACACCCACTACGCGCTCTCCATCGCGTACGGGAAGATCGGGAGCACGGAGAAGAGCGCCGAGGAGCTCCAGATCGCGCTGTCGTTCGACCCGATGATGCCCGAGGCCAACTACGACTACGGCCAGATCCTGCTGAAGAAGGGCGACGTGGCGGGAGCGGCCGAGCACTTCAGGGTCTCGGCCGACAAGGCGCCCAACATCGACAAGCCGCGTCTCGCGCTGCAGGCCCTCGGGGATGCGGTCGACCACGTGAAGAAGGCGGCCTCGCTGGCCGCTTCGGACACCGCCGGAGCGACGACCGAGGCGCGGATCGCCGTGGCGATCGACCCCAAGGATCCCGACGCCCTCCGGCTCCTCGGGCAGTTGTTCGAGAAGCAGGGCAACAAGGACCAGGCGCTCGTCATGTACCGGAAGCTGCAGGAGATCGACCCCAACGACAAGGCCGTAGCCGACGCGGTGAAGCGCCTCAAGAACGGCGGGAAGTGACATGGCTGGAAACGTCCGTGCATTCTTCAGCAGCAAGCGCAACCGCAGGAAGCTGCTGCTCCTCGCCCTTCTGCTGGCACTCCTCGGCCTCGCCGCGTACGTCGTCTCCTACTTCAATCAGAACAAGACGCTGCCCCTGCCGACCGCGGCAGCAGGGGCGGGCGCGATCACGCCTCCGACCTACCTCTACTCGATCTCGGGGACCAGCGAGAACTCGCTCGGCCGGCCGATAGGCGTGGCGGTCGGACGCGACGGCCGCGTGTACGTCAGCGACGTCACCCGCCAGCGGATCGAGATCTTCAGCCCGACCGGCAAGTTCCTGAAGTCGTTCGACAAGATCGCCGACGGCAAGAACGCGAAGCTGCGTAGCCCGGTGCACATCGCGTTCGACGAGCACGGCGACCTGTACGTGAGCGACAGGATGCTCGACTCGGTCTACGTGTTCGACACCGAGGGCAAGTACTTGCGCAAGTACGTCCCGCAGGACAAGAAGGCGATCAAGGGCTGGTCGCCGCTCGCGCTCGCCTTCGACAAGGACGGGCGCTTCTACGTCAGCGACGTGGGCGACACGAACAACCACCGCGTCTTCGTGTTCGGGTCGGCCGGCGACAAGCTCCTGCAGTGGGGCAAGACCGTGCAGGTCACGCAGGCGAGCGATTCCCCCGGCGACTTCTACTTCCCGAACGGCATCGCCGTCAGCCGCAGCGGCCTCATCTTCATCGCCGACGGCAACAACCGCCGCATCCAGGTCTTCGACAGCGCGGGCAAGTTCCAGTACTTCATCCAGTCGTCCGGCATCCCCCGCGGGATCTGGATCGACGAGAAGAACCAGCGCCTGATCGTCTCGGACGCGCTCGCGCACCAGGTCGACATCTACACGCTCAAGGGGCAGAAGCTCGTGTCGTTCGGCTCGGGCGGCACCGGACCCGGGCAGTTCCAGTTCCCGAACGACGTCACTCTCGACGCGAGCGGCCGGATACTGATCGCCGACCGGGAGAACCACCAGGTGCAGGTGTGGGGCTGGCCGCAGGCCGTCGTGCCCGCGGGGGTGATGCAGGCCGCGCAGTACTGGCCGTTCTGCCTCACGCCGCTGCTGCTCCTGCCGCTGCTCCTGCTGCTTCGCCGTCGCAAGTTCGTCGTCACGCCCGACTTCGTCGACGCGCTCGTCGCGAGCGAGGACGTCGGGATCATGGAGCAC
This sequence comes from Actinomycetes bacterium, assembly GCA_021811025.1. Taxonomy (GTDB): domain Bacteria; phylum Actinomycetota; class Coriobacteriia; order Anaerosomatales; family JAJZPX01; genus JAJZPX01. The sequence continues at coordinate 10,206 of JAJZPX010000033.1, read as the reverse complement.
AAGCGGATCAGGTGGCTCGCTCCCGAGGCCGATCACGAGAAGTTCTACCACGGGCGCGTGGAAGGCGGGCTCGACCTCGGCGAGCTCATCCACCCCACCGAGCACTCGGAGTCCGATGCGCGCGAGCTGGCAGCGCGGATGGAGATCGGCCTGCCGGTGGCCGCGCTGCTGTCCGTCGCTCAGCGCGCGAAGAGGCTCGCCCCAGCGGATCCCGAGCTCCGCAGGCTGGCGGCGATGCTCGAGCTCGAGGTGTTCGACCGCGAGGCGTTCATCGAGCGCTACAAGAAGGAATCCTGACTCGCCAGTTCGTGACAGGGAGCGTTTGACAAGCACGCTCGGCACGACTAATGTAAAGGCCAGGCAGCAGGCTTTGTAACATTTGTTACATTGCTGCTAGACCGACAAAAGCCCATCCGGGCTCCTGCAAAGCGTTTGACAGCCCGAGAGTGTCTCCGAGCCGTCGAGGCCTACAGCGCATGCGTTGCGCCATGGCACGAGGGCCGACAGGGTGTCACCGGAAACGGGGGCGCCTCCCGCCTTGGAAAGGAGACAGCACCAGACCTCCGCCGGCAACGGGGGTCTTGGTCGCTTTTCCAGGGGTGCAGGGGGACCGGATGAGATAAGAGACCGTGAAGCGAGGCCGTTACGGCCGCCTCTGCTTCGCGGTCTTCTTGTTTTCTCACCCCGTCCTGCGGACGAGCGAAGGGAGGGAGCGTCAGCCGCAGCCGCACAGGCTCGAGGACGGGTGTTCTCGGTTTCGACCAGCCTTGCTGGTCTGTCCGGATCAGAGAGGGAAAGGTATGGGAAGCAAAGCGAAAGAAGGAGGCGGGCGCGGCCTCTCAAGACGCGATTTCTTGAAGGTCTCGGCCGCAGGGGCGGCGATGGGCACCGCCGGAGTCGGCTTGGACTTCGCGCTTCGGCCGTCGCTCGCCGGCGCTGCGGAAGTGGCGCACACGTACCACACCACCTGCCCGTACTGCTCGGCGAGCTGCGGCCAGCTCGTCGACGTCGACGCATCCGGCAACGTGCTCGACATCTACGGCGACGCCAGGTCCCCGATCAACTGGGGCGGCCTGTGCGCGAAGGGCGCGGGCGCATTCCAGCACGTGACGAACCCGCGGCGCATCGGCGCGTTCACTGGAACGCACCCCGTGAACTCGGTGTTCGCGGCAGACACCGCCACGAGCGCGAGCGGCGGCATTGCGTACAAGCGGACCGGCAACGGCGACTGGAGCCCGATGGCACTCGACACCGCCATGGGCGAGATCGCGACCCAGCTCGTGGCCGCCCGCGGGCAGCTCGTCAGCGATCGGGATCTGCTCGCTGCGGGTAGCACGGTCGACGGAATCCTCTACCATGGCTTCTTCGGCTCGGAGTACACGAAGAACACGACGACGGGCAGGTATCTGGTCAGCGCGTCGGGGTGCAAGAGCACCCATGCGGCATTCGAAGCGGCCATCTCGGGCTTGAGCGGGCAGGCGCTTGCCGAGGCCACCGTCGCTCAGTTCGACTCGCTAGTCTACGAAGCCACGAACCCCGCCGACTTCACCTCGTACACGTTCAAGGGGCGATCGGACATCGCGGCCAAGCTCCATACGGCTGCCGGCGTGCCGATCGACTCCGCGTCGGTGACCTACAGCAGCGGCCAGTACGTCGCGTTCGTGTCCGACTACGCGGGCAACCTCCATAGGATGACCTCCGGCGATGGTCTCACTTGGACCTATGGCGCCGCGTACGGCTCCGGTCCTGGTCTCGTCAGACCCTCGGTGATCGTCGGAACGGGCGGAGCGCTCGACGTGTGGGGCAATCGGCCTGCAGATGTGGGTGGTGGAGTCGCCGCAGCGTCCATCTACCATGCTCACTACGACGGAAGCTCCTGGGGTGGGCAGACTGAGTGCACGGGACTGGGTCTTTCGACGGACTTCCTGTCGGATCCGTGGGTCATCGCCCAGGGTTCAGGCTACAAGATCTACTACTGCGACAACGGTCATCTGGCCAGCGCGGTCGGTTCGAGTGCGACGGCATTCAGTTCCCCGGCGGTGTTCCACACGACTGCCGGGCACTCGGAGAACACGATCTGCGCGAGCCCTGGCGACCCGGCCCCGTGGTTCATCTACTCGACCTTCGCCGACAACCCCACGGATCCGCTCGCCTGGGCGTACGGCGACATGCGTGCCTACGTGCCGAAGTGGGCGTTAACGCACAACAGCAAGGGCGTCGCGTTCCTCGGTTGCTCGCACATGAACAACGAGCAGAACTACACGTACCGCAAGATCATCGCCCAGTTCGGTTCCAGCAACGTCGAGCACCAGGCCCGCATATGACACTCGTCCACGGTGGCCGGTCTGGCCGCCGCATTCGGACGAGGCTCGATGACCAACAGCTGGACGGACATGGACAACGCATCGCTCGTTCTCGTCTGGGGTGCGAACCCCGCCGAGAACCACCCCGCGTGCTTCGCGCACATCAATGCGGCACGCAAGCATCAGGCCGACACAGGGAACACGGGGCACACTCTCGTCGTCGTCGATCCCCGTCAGACGCGGACCGCGCGTCAGGCCGACAAGCACATCCGCATCCGCCCGGGCACCGACATCGCTCTCCAGAACGCCGTGATCCGCGGGATCATCGCCCGCATCGAGGCCGGAGATCCTGCTGCCACCAAGTTCTGGGCCTACCTCAACCAGAAGGGCGCCGGCGTCTTCCACACGGACGGTGACGCCAACTATCCCAGCAAGTACGTCACGACCGTCGCTAGCGGGCAGTGCTCGAAGTACACGGACGCGCGGTTCCTCGTGAACAACGACGCCGACTACGAACGCTTCACGAAGATGGTGGCGTCGACAGGCGCGGAGGCCACAACGGAGACGGCCGATCTGGTCATCTCCAGCTTCCCCAAGAAGTCGGACGACTGCCGGAACGGCAACACGGTGTTCAACAGGCTTAAGGCTCACGTCGCACCCTACACCCCCGCCGTCGCGGCCGACATCTGTGGCTGCACTACGGACGACGTCGACTACCTCGTCGGCATTCTGATCGCGAACAGCCGGCACAGCAGCGCGGGCACCTTCCCGCCCGCCGCCGGGGCCATCGCCCACCCTTATGGCGCCGCCGGTTCCGACGCCGATCCGCGGATTGCGGGGTACAGGTGCACGACGATCCTGTACGCGATGGGCATGACCCAGCACACGACCGGCTCGACGGGGATCAAGGGCTTCGCGAACCTCCAGACGCTTCTGGGCAACATGGGGCGCGCCGGTGGCGGCATCAACGCGCTGCGTGGCATCCACAACGTCCAGGGCTCGACGGACATGGGCCTGCTCTACGGCAACATCCCGGCGTACTCGGCCAACCCGACGACGATGAGCACCGACGCCTCCGGGAATCCCACGAACGCCTTCGGAAAGTACATGGACGCCTTGTGGGGTGCCCCACTGTGCGGCACTGCGGCTTCGGGCGCGCCCCGGAACGTCAGCTACTACTCTCTGAACGATGGCACTTACAACAACGCGTACGGATCGAGCGTCATGGACCTGCAGCAGCGGGGCTTCTACAACATGACGCGCAGGTGGTTCGCCGACCCGGCCTGGGAGACCGCGGTCACGGGTCGCGCCAAGATCGACGGGCTGTACGACCTGTGGCCCAAGGGCAACGGAGACGATCACATCACGATGTTCCGCCAGATGGCTGCGGGCGGGTACACCAAGGCGGCCGTTGTCTGGGGCCAGAATCCGGCCGTCACGGAGCCCAATCAGAGCGCGGTGCGGGCGGGTCTCGAGAACCTCGACACCCTGGTCGTCGTGGACATGTACGAGACTGAGACCGCTGCGTGCAAGCGCAAGACCGACGGGGTGACTTATCTCATCCCTGCATGCTCGCACGTGGAGGAGGCGGGGAGCGTAACCAACTCCGCCCGCACCCTCCAGTGGAGGGAACGGGCCACGACGCCGAGAGGCAACAGCAAGGCCGACTTGGAGCTCTTGCTCCGCCTTGCCTACGCTCTGGATGGTGCCAACGCGTTCTCGCACATCGAGGCCGAGTGGACCAGGCAGACCTACAGCGTGACGGGCAGCGCCTACGACCACCTGTACGGCAATCGCTTCGGCTGGTCGCCGGGAAGCGGGACGGCCTTCGAGGGCTACACGTGGAGCGATGCGTACACGCAGAAGTGGACCGGCACGGCCGATGCGCCCACTGCCCCCAGCACCGTTCTCTCGGGATCCGAGGCTGTCTGCGAGCGGGTCTATCGCGAGAGCATGAGCGGCGTGGCCGCCGGCGGCACGCTTTGGATCTACACGGGCGGCTTCGGCACCGCGTTGAGCGGAACGGAGTACAACGGCACGTGGGCTCACCCGAGCATCGGAGAATGGAAGACGTACAACCGTGCCAAGAACCGCGACAACCGTGATGGTGCCATAGTCAACACGTACGACTACCGCGGCACGAAGGCGTACGGCGGGTGGGGCTACTCGTGGCTGGTCAACCGCCGCGTCTTCTACAACAACGGCGAGATCCCCGGTGACATGGGCGACTGGTTCATGAGTCCGGACTCGGTCTCGAGGCTGTTCGTGAGCACGAACACCGCGACGCTCAACTACTCGCGCTGGTACCGCACGATCCACCGACTGGTGGACAAGCCGGACGTCGCTCTGGCAGGTCCGACCACCCGGCACATCGTGCCCGGCCGCTTCCCGTCGTACACCGAGCCGTACGAGACGCCTCGCGCGGACCTCGCTGCAGCATGGGGCCGGAACACCAAGGGCACCGCGCAGTGGGACCTCGTCAAGGCCGACACGCCGATCGCGGGGCGCCAGGCCGATGCGTCGCTGTACCCGCTCGTGCTCACCACGATCCGCTGCGTCGAGCACTTCCAGGGCGGCCCCACCACGCGGAACAACCCGTGGAACGTCGAGGCCGAGCCCGAGCCGTGGATCGAGATCAACCCGGTGGATGCTCGCGCGAACAACATCAACCACGGCGATCTCGTCAACGTGATCACGGCGCGCGGCAACAGCACCAGCGATGAGATCGGCAGGACGAAGGTCGGCTACGACAGCACCCAGTTCGGCAAGGGCTTCCGTGCCCGGGTCGACAGCGGGATCACCGCCTACCAGCGTGTGGCTCCCGGCGTCGTGGCGATCCCGTGGCACTGGGGCGATCGCGGTCTCGGGCAGGGCTCTCGTGCGAACGACCTTACGGTCGACGCAGGAGACGCGAACTCCGCAATACCCGAGTACAAGGCCTGTCTCTGCAAGATCCAGAAGATAGTGTAAGGGGGTGGTTTAGATGGCAAATGTCATGGCGATCCTGCAAGAAGTCGACAAGTGCATCCGCTGCAACGGTTGCTACATCGGCTGCAAGCGAACGTGGAAGATGCTGGCACAAGATGCTCCAAACAAGGGCGTGCACCGAGTGGCGTCGTACCAGCGGGTGGTCATCAAGTCGCAGAAGAAGCTCGACATGGGTCCCTTCGTCCGTTACAGCTGCTGGCACTGCGAGAACCCCCCCTGCGCCGGACGCTGCCCGCAGAAGGCCATCAAGAAGGAGGCGAACGGAGCCGTCAGCGTGGACTTCACGAAGTGCACGCCCGATGCGAACGGTTGTGTTCGGCAGTGCGTGAGGGACTGCCAGCGCGGCGGGTTCCCGAAGGTCGGCGTCGGCAACGAGGACGGCGACAACGCGGCGTTCAAGTGCACGATGTGCAACGGGCGCGCGGGCGTGGGCGGCGACCTGCCGACGAGGGCGACGGCTGCGGAATACGCAGCGGTACCCGAGAAGGAGCACGAGCCCACGTGTGTCTACACGTGCCCGGCGAAGGCCATGACGTACGACACGCGTGCCAACATCATCACGAAGCTCGAGGCCATGAAGGCCGCGGCGCTCGCAGCAGGCAAGACGTGGTCGCACTACGGCGACGGCGGCATGTGGTGGTGCAGCACGAAGTACACGCTCGTCCCGCCGAAGGCCGACCCGTTCATCGAGGATCACGTGGCGCCTATGGTGTCGAGCATGCTCGCAAGCCCGCTTGCGGCGGCAGCGATCGTGCCGACGCTGGTGGTCGGCGGTCTCATGGCCGTGTCGGCCAGGAGAGCGGAGAACGAGAAGTCCAAGCAGTTCGCGATGGAAGGGGAGGTGTAGGCACCGTGAGAAAGCTCGCACTCATACTCGCAGTCGCTGTCGCGGCGGCACTCGTGCTCACCCCCGGCATCGCGTTCGCGAACTTCGCGATCCACGGCGGATACACGGACGACACCGACGCCTGTGCCGGTTGCCACAGGGCACACACCTCGGTGAGCAGCATCACCTGGTCCGACGGCTTCGGCAACAGCCATAGCGCGTTGCTGGTGTCCAGCGCCACGCAGATCTATCAGTTCTGCTACGCGTGCCACGGCAACGACGCCCAGGGCGCCGAGACCAACGTCGAAGGCGGCATCTACAAGGGCACGAACTACGGCACCCAGAACGCCGCCCTCAACGGCGGCTTCGCCGGCGACACGAACTTCATGGGCGCGCTCAAGACGTCCGACCACATCATCGCCGGCAGCTGGGGCGCTTATGGCGGTGGCGTCTACGGTGAGACCACCGTCGGCGCGACCGGCGACGTCATCGGCCAGCAGGTCGGCGCCGGCGCGACGATCCCCATGACGTGCGCTTCCTGCCACGACCCGCACGGCAGCTCGAACTACCGTCTGCTGGCGGACCAGGTGTACGGCAACGTCGTCGGTGGATATGCCGACGACGATCATCCGACCCCCTACGTCACCTCGAACGAGACGGGCTATCCGGATGGCACCATCGGTGACCTGACGGTCGGCTGGAAGAAGCACGAGAACGGGCACGAGCAGATGGCTGGCGGTGGCCTGTGGCCCGGCTACACGCCCAACTACACCAAGCCGCTGTACGCGAAGGCTCCCACGAGCACCGCGTCGCCCGGCGGCGACAAGCTCAAGGGCATGAGTGGCTGGTGCGTGGGCTGCCACAGCGTCTACATGGAGACGGGCACGCCGCACACGAGCTACGAGAGCACGTACAACGCCGGCGACGGATGGGGCTACGTGCCGAGGCATCGCCACCCGATGAACGTGGATCTGAGCGCAGGCGCGGGCACCACGAAGGCGCTGGCTGCGACGATCACGCCGGCTGAGGTCCCGCTGCCTCTTGCTCACGCGGCGACCGAGAGCGCTGCTGCCGCGACCAACACGGTGGACGACTGGATCGACTGCCTCACCTGCCATCGGGCGCACGGCACCTCGGTCACGATGACGGGCTACGCGAACATCGCCGATCCCACGAACATCGAGCCGAACACCGGCTCCGGCGGCGTTCCGCCGACCGGCGACAGCGCCTTGCTCCGCCTCAACAACCGGGGCGTGTGCGAGGTCTGTCACAACAAGTAGCTTTGCCGCAAGCAGCAGGAGAGGGCCGGGCACATGCCCGGCCCTCTTCATGCCGCCTGTCAGACACTGCCGTTTGACATCGCGGCAAGCTCGACCTAGGCTAGTCCATGCCGGGATCGGCCTGTAACTACTGTTACGAATCCTGGTGCCGCCAAGAAGCCCGCCGGGGCCAAGCGCAACATTGAAAACGGAACACCGTCTCCGAGCCGCGCTCCCTACCGTCCACGCGTTGGGCAACGGGTGCTCGGCCGATAGGGTGCCAAGGGAAACCGCGGCGCCTCCCGACTTGGAAAGGAGACACGCAGCGCGCCTCCCACCGGCAAAAGGGAGACGCTGTCCTGCGTTGTCCCTGGGGTAAGGGAGACGAAGATGACATCGAGACCGTGAACCGAGGCCGAAATGGCCCCGTTGTTTCGCGGTCTCTTCGTTTTTCTCATCCCGTCTTCGCGAGGCTGAAGGAAGGAGGTGGTGCGGCAACGCGGCCGGCAGGCCGCCCAGACGGGACAGCGGTTTCCATGGAGGGATCTCCTGATCTGAATCAGAGAGGGAAGATGAATGGCTAGCAAAGCAAACTCGAAAGGCGGGAAGGGGCTTTCCAGGCGTGACTTCCTGAAAGCCTCCGCCGCCGGCGCAGCCGGATTGGCTGCGATGGATTGGGCGATCGCCGAGCCGGCGCTCGCCGTGCAGGGGATGACGGAAGGCGTCGACTACGACACCTACCACACCACCTGCCCGTACTGTTCCGCCAGCTGCGGCCAGGTCGTCGCCGTCTCCAAGGGGACGCAGGGCCACACGCTCGGCGAGGTCCTCGACCTCTACGGAGACGCGGACTCGCCGCTCAACAACGGCGGATTGTGTGCCAAGGGCTCCGGTGCCTACCAGCTGGTCACCAACCCGCGACGCGTTGGCGCGTTCACCGGCACACACCCGGTGAACTCGGTGTTCGCGGCGGACACGACCACGTACCCCGACGGCGTCGCCTACATGCGAACCGGCAACGGCGCGTGGAGCGCGGTCGCGCTCGACACGGCGCTGAGCGACATCGCCACGCGGCTCACTACGGCCCGCGGCCCGCTGAGCGCCACCAACTACAACACCAAGAACGTGGCGTTCTTGGGCTGCTCGCACATGAACAACGAGCAGAACTACCTGTACCGCAAGCTGATCGCGAACTTCGGTAGCTCCAACACCGAGCATCAGGCGCGCATATGACACTCGTCCACGGTGGCCGGTCTGGCCGCCGCATTCGGACGAGGGTCCATGACCAACAACTGGACCGACATCGGCAATGCGAGCCTGATCATCGCCATGGGTGCGAACCCGGCCGAGAACCATCCCGCCTCGTTCGCCCATATCAACAAGGCGAGGGCGAAGGGCGCCAAGCTCATCGTCATCGACCCGCGGCAGACGAGGACCGCCCGTCAGGCGGACGCCTACGTCAGGATCCGCCCGGGCACCGACATCGCCTTCATCAACGGCCTCCTGAACTACATCGTCACCAACATCGAGGCCAGGCCGGTTGGCGATCCGGTGCACGACAAGTTCCTCGCGTTCCTCAACCAGACGGGTAACGGCACGTTCTACAGCGACGGCGACGCCACGCACGCGAGCCTGCTGAAGTCGGCGGTCCCGCGGAACTCGAAGTACACGGACGCTCGGTTCATCGTCAACGGGACGGGCACCGACTACGTGCGCGAGACGGTCGCTGCCGACACGGGCCTGCCGCTGGTGGGAGGCGAGACGGCCGACAACACCATCTCGAACCTTCCGAAGAAGGCCGACACCGTCACGTCGGACCCGAACACCGTCTACAACAGGCTGAAGGCGCACGTCGCGCCGTACACTGCGGCCGTCGTGGCCGACATCTGCGGGTGCACCCAGGCGGACATCGCCACGGTTGGCGACGCATTCATCGGCAACAGCCGGTGCTCGAGCGCCGGCACCTCGCTCGGCTCGGGCGTCGGCTCCGACGCCGACCCAAACGTCGCCGGCTACAAGTGCACGACCATGCTGTACGCGATGGGCATCACGCAGCACACCTGCGGATCGCAGAACGTGAAGTCGTTCGCCGTCATCCAGACGCTCATGGGCAACATGGGCCGTGCCGGCGGCGGCATCAACGCGCTGCGCGGCATCCACAACGTCCAGGGCTCGACGGACATGGGCCTGCTGTACGGCAACATCCCCGGCTACTCCGCGAACCCAGCGACCCAGCCGTCCGTCGACGCCAACGCGTTCGGCAAGTACATGGACGCGCTCTGGGGCTACCCGATGACGGGCACGGGCACAAGGACCAGCATGAACGGGTCGTACGACGACGCGTACGTGACCGCCGCGATGTCGCTGCAGCAGCGCGGGTTCTACAACATGACGCTGAAGTGGTTCGGCGACTACTCGACCATCACGGCGCTGACGGGCTCCGCGCTTCGTGCCGCCGTCGATTCGGTCTACTCCCTGTGGCCGAAGGGCCCGGGCGACGATCACATCACGATGTTCCGCCAGATGGGCGCGGGCGTCACGAAGGCTGCGGTCGTCTGGGGCCAGAACCCGGCGGTCACCGAGCCGAACCAGAGCGCGGTCCGCACCGGCCTCGAGAACCTCGACCTGCTCGTCGTGGCCGACATGTTCGAGACCGAGACGGCGGCGTGCAAGCGCAAGGCCACGGGAGTCACGTACCTCATCCCGGCGTCCTCGCACGTTGAGGAAGCGGGCAGCGCGACGAACTCGGCTCGCGCGCTCCAGTGGCGCGAGCGCGCCACCACCCCGAGGGGCAACAGCAAGGCGGACCTCGAGCTGCTGCTCAGGCTCG
>JAJZPX010000032.1 GCA_021811025.1 Actinomycetes bacterium | reverse complement strand
CTTCCCTGCCACGAAGCTAGCGCGGGCGTGCGGCCGGGGCAAGCACGTCAACACGGTTTCCGGTGAATGGAAGACATGAACTGGAAGGAGACCCGCTGACGAGGTAGCACCGCCTCGCAATCGCGTGTTCTACGGGAACACGAACCCCAGCGGCGCCAGCAGCGGGCCCGCTGCCAACCCGACGCTGAGCGTCGCGACGGCCAGGAGCACGATCGCGGCCGTGGCCACGAAGGAGGGCGCCGCCGAGACGGCCGCCTCGCCCACGGGGCGCGCGAACATCGCGCGGACCACGCGGAAGTAGTAGCCGAGCGACACGACGCTCATGAGCACCGCGAACACCACGAGCGGCACGAGCGCCCTGTCGAGCGCCACGCCGAAGACGTACAGCTTGCCGAAGAAGCCGGCCAGCGGCGGGATGCCCACGAGCGACAGGAAGAACAGCACCGACACCCACGCCTTCCACGGCTTGCGCGACGCCAGCGCCGACAGCGCCTCGAGCGTGACGCCCTCCTCGGCCGCGATCAGCATGATCGCCATCGACGGGATCGCGTAGACGACGGCGTAGTAGACGGCGGCGGCCATCGCCACGCTCCCCGCGGTCAGCGCGACCAGCAGGTACCCGACGTGCGCGACGCCCGAGTACGCCATGAGGCGCCGGACGTCGGTCTGCGGGAACGCGGCGAGGTTGCCGAGCAGCATCGAGAGCACGGCCGCGGTACCGAGCGCCAGCGTGAGCCCGGGGACGTGCCCCGACAGCGCGAGCAGCAGTCGCGCCATCGCGACGAGGCCCGCGACCTTCGGCACGCTGCTGACGAACGCCACGGAGGCGGCGGGCGCGCCCGCGTACGCGTCGGGCGCCCAGTAGTGGAACGGCGCGGCGGACATCTTCGCGAAGAAGCCGGCGGCGACGAAGAGCGACGCGAGGAGCCCCGCGGAGCCCGCCTTCGCCAGCTCGAGCGAGCCGTACGCGGTGGAGCCCGAGAGCGTGAACAGCAGCGCGAGGCCGAACAGCATGATGAGGCTCGTGAGCAGCGAGAGCAGGTAGTACTTGAGCGTGCCCTCGAGGCCGCTCTCCTCCGTTCGCGCGTACCCGACGAGCACGTACGCGGGCATCGTGGCGAGCTCGATCGCGAGGTAGAGGGTGACGAGGTCGTTCGCCGACGCCATCAGCATCCCGCCGAGAGCGGCGAACAGCACGAGCGCCGTCGCCTCGCGAGACCGCTCGCGCCCCATCCCGCGCGCGGCGAGCCACATCAGGAAGACCGCCGTGAGCGCCGCGACGGCCACGCGCGCGAAGCTCGCGGTCTGGTCGACGAGCAGCATCGAGCCGAAGAACGACGTCGTGCGGTGCGGCAGCATCACGAGCGCCGCGGCGACGGCGGCGGCGAGCGCACCGAAGCCGGGGATCGAGCGGCGCAGGAGCGGCACGTGCTCGGCGAACAGCGAGACGCACGCCGCCAGCAGCACGACAGCCTCGGGCGCGAGCATGCGGATCGCGGTCGCGGTCAACCTACGCACCCCCGAGGCCGGCGAGCAGCGCGCGCACGGCGGGGTCGACGAAGCGAAGCAGGCTCGACCAGTAGATGCCGACGACCAGCGTAAGCGTCACCAGCGGCACCACCGTGGCGAGCTCGCGCCCGGTCATGTCGCTCATCGTGCCGACCGTCCGCGAGGGGTTCCCGAGGACGACGCGCTGCACCATCCACAGCGTATACGCCGCGGCGAGCAGCACGCCCACCGCCGAGACCACCACCCACGCGGGCGAGAAGATCGCGCCCTTCGCGGTGGCGGCCTGCCAGCCGCCGACGAGCGAGAGGAACTCGCCCACGAAGCCGCTCATGCCGGGCAGGCCGAGCGAGGCGAAGCTCGCGAGCGCGAACGCGGCGCCGATCCGCGGCACCTGCGGCATCAAGCCGGAGAGATCCTCTATCTTCCGGGTGTGGCCGCGCTCGTACACCATCCCGACCATGAGGAAGAGCAGGCCCGTCACGAGGCCGTGCGAGAACATCACCGCGACCGCGCCGTCGATCCCAGCCACCGTCAGCGACGCGATGCCGAGCATGACGAAGCCCATGTGCGACACGGACGAGTACGCAACGAGCTTCTTGAGGTCGGTCTGCGCGAACGCGACGGCGGCGCCGTAGACGATCGAGATCGCGGCCAGCACGACGAGGATCGGCTGCCACGGCGGCAGCCCGTTCGCGCCCTTCGTGAGCGCGACGGGCAGGACCGGCAACCCCACGCGGATGAAGCCGTACGTGCCCATCTTCAGCAGCACGCCGGCGAGGAGCACCGACCCCGCCGTGGGCGCCTCGACGTGCGCGTCGGGCAGCCACGTGTGAAGCGGCCACACCGGCACCTTCACGGCGAAGCCGAGGAAGAACGCGAGGAACAGCCACCATTGCACGTGGGCGGGCAGCGCGGAGCCGGCCGAAGCGAGCCGAACCAGGTCGAACGTGCCTGTGTACAGGAACAGCGCGACGATGCCCACCAGCATGAACACCGAGCCGAACAGGGTGTAGAGGAAGAACTTGAGGCTGGCGTACTCGCGCCTCGGCCCGCCCCACATCGAGATCAGGAAGTACATCGGGACGAGCACGAGCTCCCAGAACACGTAGAACAGCACGAAGTCCAGCGCCACGAACACGCCGTTCATCCCGACCTCGAGCAGCATCAGCATCGCGAAGTACGTCGCGGGCTTGTTCTCCACCCGCCAGCTCGCGAGCACCGCGATGAAGCTCAGCAGCGCGGACAGCGCGAGCATCGTGATCGAGATGCCGTCCACGGCGATGTGGTAGTGGATGTTCGCCTGGGGCACCCACGGCACGTTCGTCGCGAACTGGTAGCCCTTCGCCACGTCGAATCGCGCGACGAGGACGGCGGCGAACACCAGGTCGGCTCCGGTGACGACCGCGGCCAGCCACTTCGCCGCCCCCGGCGACTCCTTCGGAAGCAACGTGGCGGCGAGCGCGCCTGCAAGCGGCAGGAACACGACGACGTTGAGCAACCAGTTCACCCGCTACGCTCCCTTCAATGCGGCCTTGAGCAGAGGCCAGAGAACCATCACCCAGGCGAGCAGGAGCACGAGGCCCCCCACGATGAGACGCTGGTACGACTGCACGCGACCCGTCTGGAGGCGGCGCAGCTTCCCGCCCGCCTCCACCACCGCGTCCGCGGCGCCGTTGACCGCGCCGTCTATCACGTTCACGTCGAAGTTGCGCGACACCTGCGTGGCGCGGACCCACAGCGTCGCCACCCCGTTGACCGCGCCGTCGATGACGCCGAGGTCGAACGCCGCGAGCGCTCGGGCGGCCGCCTCGTACGGCTTCACGAATGCGGCCTCGTACAGCGCGTCCATGTAGTACTTCTGCACCAGCACGTCGTACGGCACCTTCAGGCGCGCCTTCAGCGCCTCGGTGTCCACGCCGCCCAGCGAGTACACCCACCACGCCGCGCCGATGCCGCCGAGAGCGGTCAGGGTCGAGGCGGCCGCGAGCCCCACCTCGGGCCACTCGCCCTCGTGGCCGAGGAACCCGGCGAACGCTACGGACGCGAACCCGATGACGGCGGTGATCGCCGCGAGCACGGCCATCGGGGCGAGCATCACGCGATGTCCCTCGTGGGCGTGGTCGGAGCCGGTGCCCCAGAAGACGCGGACCCACAGGCGCGTGACGTAGAACGCGGTCAGCAGCGCCGCGAGCAGCGCCCCGGCGAAGAACCAGTAGTGCCCGCCGCGGAGCAGCGACGCGAGTATCTCGTCCTTGCTGAAGAATCCGGACAGCGGGAAGACGCCCGCGAGCGCGAGCGCGCCGACGGTGAACACCGCCGTGGTGACCGGCATCTTCCTGCGTAGCCCGCCCATCTCACGCATGTCCTGCGTGTGGGTGGCGTGGATGATCACGCCCGCGCCAAGGAACAGCAGCGACTTGAAGAACGCGTGCGTCACGAGGTGGTAGAGAGCGGCGACCTCGCTCGCGGTCCCGAGCGCGACGAACATGTACCCGAGCTGGCTGATGGTCGAGTACGCCAGCACCTTCTTGATGTCGTGCTGCACGAGCGCGAGAGTCCCGCCGAGCAGCGCGGTGACAATGCCGATCGCGAGCGTGACCGTGAGCGCCACGCCGCTCGCCACGAAGACCGGGAGCGCTCGCGCGACGAGGTAGACGCCGGCCGCGACCATGGTCGCCGCGTGGATGAGCGCCGAGGCGGGCGTCGGACCGGCCATCGCGTCGGGCAGCCAGACGTGCAGAGGGAACTGCGCGGACTTCCCCATCGCCGCGAACAGCAGCAGCAGCGCCACGAGCGTCGCTGCGCCCGGGGCCCAGCCCGCCGAGGCGGGCAGCACCACGTCGAACGCGAACGAGCCCGTCAGCGCGAACATCGCCGCCAGCGCGAGCCCGAACCCGACGTCGCCGACGCGCGTGGTCAGGAACGCCTTGATCGACGCCTTCCTCGGTCCCTCCTCGGTGTGCCAGAAGCCGATGAGGAGGTAGCTGCACAGGCCCATGATCTCCCACGCCATGTACAGCTCGAGGAAGTTGTCCGCGAGCACCACCGCGAGCATCGCGGCGGAGAACAGCGACAGCACCGCGTAATACCATCCCACGCGCTCGTCGGTGTGCATGTAGCCGAGCGAATAGACCTGGACGCACAGTCCGACGATCGTCACCACGAGCAGCATGACCGCCGACACAGGGTCCAGCAGCAGGCCGAAACCGAACGCGTGGCCGGGGGCGATCGGCAGGAACGCGTGGAAGACGGCGTGCGTCCCCTCGCCGCCCCTCGCGCTCCACACCTCCGCGAACGCGACGAGCGCGAGCACGAGCGAGCCGGTCATCGCGACGAGCGAGACCGTCTTCGCGCTGTTGCGCAGGGCGCGCGACATCGGCGCGAGCACGGCGAACGCCGCGGCCGGCAGGAGCGGTATGGCGGCGAGCATCATGCCCAGCGGTCTCACCCCTTCAGCGTGTCGAGCCGGTCGAGCTCGGCCGTGCGTACCTTGCGGTACAGCGCAAGCACGAGCGAGAGGCCCAGCCCTATCTCGGCGGCGGACACGACGAGCGAGAAGACGGCGAAGAACCAGCCGTCCATCGTGGCGGGCGTGACGTAGCGCGACGCGGCGACGAGCAGGATGTTGACCGCGTTCGCCATCAGCTCGAGCGACATCAGCACCATGATCGCGCTTCTCTTCGACAGCGCGCCGAACAGGCCCACCGCGAACAGCGCCGTCGCGAGCATCACGAACGCCTCGAGGCCGACCCTCACAGCTCCTCCCCCCGTCCGGCCCACCAGACCGCCCCGACGAGCGCGACGAGCAGGATGCCCGACGCGATCTCGAACGGCAGCACCCAGCGGGTGAACAGCGCATGCCCGAACGCCGCGACGTCGGGCTGCGCCGCGCGCTCGGGTGCGGGGACGGGCAGCGCGCGCGTCACGTACGCGATCGCGACGGCCAGCACCGCGGACATCGCGGCGACCGGCCAGGAGAGGTCGCGCGTGCGCACCGAGTCCTCGCGCCGTCGCAGCGTCAGCATGATGACGAACAGCACGAGGACCGACACCGCGCCGGCGTACACCATCAGCTGCACGAGCGCGATGAACTCGGCCGACAGCACCAGGTACAGCCCGGCCGTCGCCACGAGCACCTCGAGCAGCCAGAACGCCGCGTGCACGACGTTGCGCGTGAGCACGGTCATGACCGCGCCGCCGAGCGCAAGCGCCGCGAGCACCACGAATGCGACCGGGTTCACGTCAGGCATCCGGAGCACCTCCCGGCGCCGTGGCCGGCGGCCGCTCGGCGCGCCTGCCTCCCGCGGCGTCGACGTCGGAGAGCAGCGTGCGATAGAAGCCGGAGGTGTCGCGCACGGCGAGCTCGTAGTCCTTGCCCATCTCGATCGCGTCGAACGGGCAGGCCTCGACGCACAGGCCGCAGAACATGCACGCGCCCACCTCGTAGCGGTAGCTGTCGATGTGCTTGCTGCCGTCCTCGGCCTTGGTGTAATCGAGCGCGAGTATGCCGTCCGGGCAGGTGCGCACGCAGATCTCGCACGCCGTGCACTTCGGCCGGCCCTCCTCGTCGAACTTGTGCTGAAGCGCCCAGCGCGCGCGCTCGGGCAGCTCGGCCTTCTGCTCGGGATACTGCAGCGTGATGGGGCCGCGCAGCATGTTGCGCATCGTGACCGCGAGGCCCTTGAAGAAGCCGGTGCCCCACATCGCGCTAGCTCACCGCCCTCACGATGACGCCGGTGAGCATGAGCCACACGAGCGAGGCCGGGATGAGCGCCTTCCAGCCGAGCGCCAGCATCTGGTCGATGCGGATGCGCGGTAGCGTGCCACGGATCCACATGAGCACGAAGATGCCGACGTACGTCTTCAGCAGCAGCACCGCCGGCCCGAGCCACACCATCACAGGGCTCGCCGGGTCGATGCCGGGCACCAGCCAGCCGCCGAAGAACAGCGTCGCGGCGAGCGCCGAGATGATGAAGCTGTTCGAGAACTCGGAGAGGAACAGCAGGCCGAAGCGCATGCCTGAGTATTCGTTCGCGAAACCGGAGATGAGCTCGGACTCGGCTTCGGACATGTCGAACGGCGTCTGGTTGAGCTCGGCGAGCGCCGCGATCATGAACAGCCCGAACCCGACGATCTGCGGCGACAGGACGTTCCAGCGCGGGATGAACCCGAGCGCGTAGCCCGTCTGGCTCTTCACGATGGCTGCGAGGCTCATGCTGCCCGCCGTCATGACGATCGGGAGCACCGAGAGCAGCAGCGGCACCTCGTAGCTGATCTGCTGCGCCGCCGCCCGCATGCCGCCGATGAGCGACCACTTCGAGTTCGACGCCCAGCCGGCCATCATGACGCCCATCGGGACGAGCGCAAGCACGGCGAACACGTAGAGCAGCCCCGTGTCGAGGCCGGAGAACGCGGCCTTCGGGCCGAGCACGAGCGCCGCGTACGCCATGAACGACGGCACGAACACCATGTACGGCGCGAGCCGGAACAGCCACTTGTCGGCCGCAGACGGGATGAAGTCCTCCTTCGTCAGCAGCTTCACGACGTCCATCGACGTCTGGAGCGCGCCGAACGGCCCGACGCGGTTCGGCCCGATGCGAAGGTGCAGGTGGCCGAGGACCTTGCGCAGCATATAGATGAGCACGACGCCGTTCGCGAGCATGAGCAGCAGCGCGAGCAGCGCGCGCACGAGTATGGACAGGAGCGGGCTCACCGGTCGATCTCCCCCAGCACTATGTCGAGGCTGCCGATGATCGCCACCGAGTCGGCGATCTTGTGACCCGGCATCACCTCGTCGACCACGGCGAGGTTCATCAGCGACGGCGCGCGCAAGTGCACGCGGTAGGGGGTGTCGGTCCCGTCGGACACGAGGTGGATGCCGACCTCGCCGCGCGGCGACTCGACGGCCGAGTAAGCCTCGCCCGCGGGCGGCTTGAGCACCTTCGGCACCTTCGCCATGACGTCGCCTTCGGGCATGCCGTCGAGGCACTGCTCGATGAGCTCGGCCGCGATCCGCATCTCCTCCATCCGGACGAGGTAGCGGTCCCAGCAGTCGCCCGATTCGCCCACGGGCACGTCGAAGCGCAGCTGCTCGTACGCGGCGTACGGCCGTTCCTTGCGCACGTCCCAGCCGAAGCCGGACGCGCGCAACGGCGGGCCGCTCATGCCGAATGCGATCGCGGTGGCGCGGTCGATGACGCCGACGCCCTTCACGCGCGCCTGGAAGATCTCGTTGCCCGTCAGCAGCGTGTGGTACTCCTCGAGGTAGCCCGGGAAGGTCTTGAGGAACTGCCGAAGGAGCGGCTCGGCTTCCGGGGTCAGGTCGCGCAGCACGCCGCCCGGCCGGACGTAGTTGAACATCATCCGAGCGCCGGTGACGGACTCGAGCACGGACAGCAGCGCCTCGCGCTCGCGCATGATGTAGAGGAACGGCGCCATCGCGCCGATGTCCATGCCGTACGTGCCGATCGCGATGAGGTGGCTCGCGATGCGCACGATCTCAGAGAAGAGCGAGCGCAGCCACTGAGCCTTCTCGGGCACCTCGATCCCCATGAGCTGCTCCGTCGCCTGCGCCAGCGCGAGTTCCGTGTGGATGCCCGAGATGTAGTCGGCCCGGTCGAGCAGCGTGCCGACGGCCGAGTAGCGGCGGTGCTCCGCGAGCTTCTCGATCCCGCGGTGCAGGTACCCGAGCGACGCCTCGGCCGCGATGATCTCCTCGCCGTCGAGCTCCAGCAGGATGTGGAGCACGCCGTGCGTGGAGGGGTGCTGCGGGCCCATGTTCACGATGAGGTGCTCGGTGGCGAGCTCGTCGACGCCGCGCGGCACGCGGCGCAGGCCCTTCGGCAGGACGATCGCCGGCGCTTCGCCCTCGGGGGTGATGCGCGCCTGCGAGAGCTCCTCGGGAGTCACCGGTCGTGCACCTCCTCCTGCGTGCGGATGGCCGTCGAGCGTCGCAGCAGCGGCAGCTCGACCTCGTCCGTGGTGAGCAGCCGCTTCAGGTTCGGGTGACCGGGGAAGGTGAGGCCGAACAGCTCGGCCGCCTCGCGCTCCGGGTACAGCGCCGAAGGGTAGACGCGCCACGCGCTCGGCACCTCGCCGTCGTACGGCGCGGCGACGCGCACGTATGCGTCCTCGTCGCGCGCGAAGCTTCGCAGGTGGTACGTGAGCTCCAGCTGCTCGCCCGTGTCGACGCCGAACAGGTCGATCAGCATCGCAAACGCGCAGTCGGCGTCGCGAAGGGCGGTGAGCGCCTCGACGAGATCGGAAGCGGGCACGCGCGCCACGGCGCCGATCGCCTCCTCGGAGACCTCGGCCGGGACGCCGGCGGCTGAGAGCGCGGAGCTAAGCGCTGCGCTGCTCACGCGCCATCTCCTTGCGGCGGTTGCGGATCTTGTCCTGCAGCTGCATGAAGCCGTACTGCATCGACTCGGGCCGGGGCGGGCAGCCCGGCACGTACACGTCGACCGGCACGATCTTGTCGACGCCCAGCACGACGTTCGGGTACTCCCGGAAAGGCCCGCCGGTGCATGCGCAGGCGCCCATGGCGATGACCCACTTGGGCTCGGGCATCTGGTCGTAGAGCTTGCGCAGCGCGTGCGCCATCTTCTTGTTCACGGTGCCGGCGACGATCATGACGTCGGCCTGCCTCGGCGAGCCGCGGTGGAAGATGCCGAAGCGGTCGTAGTCGAACTTCGGGCCGCCCGCGCTCATCAGTCCCTCGATGGCACAGCACGCGATACCGTACGAGAGGTACCACAGGCTGTTCGCGCGAGCGGCGTCGAAGAGCTGCTCGCTCTTCGTGAAGATGACGGAGTTCTCGCCGAGGAGCTTGTCTAGCGCCACTTGAGCGCCCCCTCCTTCCACGCGTACGCGAGGCCCGCGCCGATGATCGCGAGGAAGACGGTCATCTCGGTGAGGATGAACGGGATGCGCTGCCCGAACGCGACGGCCCACGGATACAGGAACACCGTCTCGATGTCGAACATCACGAAGAGCAGCGCGTACACGTAGTAGCCGATGTGGAACTGCACCCACGGAGGACCGATCGGCTCGGAACCGCATTCGTAGGTGGAGTACTTCTCCTCGCTCGGCCTGTGCGGCTGAAGCAGCCACGACACGCCGAGGGTGGCTATGACGAAGACGACGCCGAGTGCCAGGAACGCAGCCACTACGAGGTGATCGGCCACCTTCTCGCTCCTTCGCGCCGGTCTCGCCTCGTCGGTACCGAGGCGGGTGGTCGTTCGCACACCACAATAGCTCGAACGCCCACGTCTTGATACCCCCTGAGGTATCCGCCTGCGGGCGTCGGTCGTGCGACCGTATCATCTGCAACGAGCGCTAGCAAGCCGCTCGCCGACGTGACGGTACCGTTCACCGGCGGCGCTTGTCGATTCGGCGATGCGACGGCGTGTCTGCCCACCGTCGACGCGAACACAGGCCGTGACGAGGGCCGCTCGCGACGAGGCATAGCGGGCGGGCCGTCACGGGAGCATCACGTCAAGCCTGAGGCTGACTGTCTCGCGCCTCTTGGACGCGGAGCCGTTGCGGATGAATCCACGCTGCATGCACCACGGGGCAGCGTGCGGGTACGCGTCGACCGTTAGGAACCGGCACGCGACCCCATTCGTGCCGATGCTCGTCGTTCAAATGCCGTGCGCGACCAGTGCGGTACTTCAGGGCGCGAGTCCCGAGGCCGTCCCCTTGGTGCGGCACGGCTGTCCCAGACGGGCGATCTTGAGCGCGGGGAACTGCGAGAAGAAGCCGACGACACGTCCGCCCTCCAGCATGAGGGTGGTGTTCGCGAAGAACGACGCCTGGTACGCGAGCGCGTCAACGCAGAGGAACTCACTTAGTTCCCCGTCGCCACAGTCGAAGTCGGCCAGATTGTGGTCATGAGACAACCCAGCGAGCGTTACCTTCGGGTCGCTCAAGCTGGGCTACTTGGGCGCGAGCTTCCGGTAGGTGGCGGCTGATGCCACTCTAGCGCTTTCGCGCCGGGAAACGGCGGCCTGGGACGCTCCGGCAGGTCGCCGCAAGACGCTGCAAAGGATGCGAACAGGCGCACGAACAGGCCGCACGAGCCGCCGGAACGAAAGCCGCCCCCGCCGACCGGGGCAGCAAGTCCCGGCAGGTAGGGGCGGTCGTTTCCTGTGGAGCCGACGAAGGGATTCGAACCCTTGACCCCCGCATTACGAGTGCGGTGCTCTGGCCAGCTGAGCTACGTCGGCACGGGTACGGAGTATAGCCGAGGCTACTCCGGTTTGGAACACGGTCGATGACGGACGTTCGCGCCGTCATCGACCCCGCGGGATTGAGCAGCCGAGCTTCGCCCGCAGCTCATCCCACGGTGTTCCCACCGCCCGGGGGTCGCCGGCGGCGCCTCCGGCGACCGGCGGTCGCGGGCTGCCCCGCGGCGTCCTGCGACGCCGCGGCCTGCGGTTTCGCGGCCTGCTGCGGCTGCTGCGCGGCCGCCGGCTGCTCCCCGCCCTTGCCGCTCCCTCGCCGGCGCCTGCGTCGTCCGCCGCCTTCGCGCTGCTGCGACTGCTCGTCCCCCCTGGCCGCCCCCGCCTCGGCCGTCTTCGCCTCCGCCTTCTTCGCCTTCGCGCCCCCCGCCTGAGGCTCGGTGCGCGTCTCGAGCAGCGTGCCGATCGCGTCGTGCGGCTGCGGCAGCGCGTCCGCGCGCACGCGGCACGGGCACGTGCAGCCCTCGTCGCTCTTCGCGCAATCCATCGCGGACAGCGGAACCGTCATCCGGCCGCCACCCTCGAGGAGCAGCGTGACCTCCTCCTTCGGCGTGTTGAGCTCGATGACCTTGCCGTGCCCGCCGTCCGGCAGCTCCACGATGGCGTTGCGCCTGGGGGCGCGGCCCTTGAAGTCCTTGTACGCCTCGAACTCGTAGCGCAGGCAGCACATGAGGCGGCCGCAGAGCCCCGATATCTTCAGCGGGTTGAGCGGCAGATCCTGCTCCTTCGCCATCCTGATCGAGACGGGCTGGAAGTCCCCGCCGAAGCGGCTGCAGCACAGCTGCTCCCCGCAATGGCCGAGTCCTCCTACCATCCGCGCCTCGTCGCGCACGCCCACCTGGCGCATGTCGATCCGGGCATGGAACCGGCTCGCGAGGTCCCGGACGAGGTCGCGAAAGTCCACCCTCTCCTCGGCGACGAAGTAGAAGACGATGCGGTTGCCGTCGAAGACGTACTCCACGTCGATCGGCTTCATGTCGAGCCCGCGCTCCTTGACGAGCTCTCGATACGTGCGCATCGCCTCGCGCTCGCGCTCCTCGAGCTCCTCGGCGACGCGCACGTCCTCCTCGGTCGCGACGCGCTCGATCGGCTCGAAGGGTCCCGCGCCGGTGGACTCGTCGGGCTCCTGCGGCCCCGAGACCACGTGGCCGAGCTCTATTCCGCGCTCCGTCTTCACGATCACCGCCGCGCCGTGCTCGGGCGCCGGCTCCTCGGCCGCGTAGGCGAGCGGCTTCGTGGAGAAGCGGAGCTTCACTCCCACTACCGTGGGCATCTGAAGACCTCCTGTATGTCGAACAGCATGGCTTCGAGGGCCAGCTGGGGACCGACGTTGGCTGCGACCCGGCGTCGCGCCTCGGTCACCGCCGCGAGCGCCTTAAGGCCCGCGGACGGGGTGATCACGGCGGCGACCTCTTCCATAGTGTCGACGGCGTCCGGGTTCTCGACAAGCTCGCCTGCCGCCACCGACAAGGTCAAGCAATCCCTCAGCCAGCTTTCGGCCACGTTCAGCACCTCGGTCACGCCCTCACGCTCCCGCGCGGTGAGCTCGCGCTTCTGGCGCTCCTCAAGCGGTTTCGTG
>JAJZPX010000031.1 GCA_021811025.1 Actinomycetes bacterium | reverse complement strand
GCCTCGATGCCGATCGCCATTCGCCCCTCGGCGCCTGCCGGCGTCGCGGCGAACGCGAGCTCGAGCGTGGTGAGCGCCACTCGGGCGTCTCCCCCGCTCGTCACGACGATGCGCTCCTCCGCTTCCGGCGCAAGCTCGACGCCGGGAGGGAGGCCGCGTTCGTGATCCTCGAGCGCCCTTCGCACGATCGTGCGAATGTCGTCGTCCCCGAGGGGCTGCAGCTCGACGATGCGCGAGCGCGAGATCAGCGGGGCGTTGACCTCGAAGAACGGGTTCTCGGTCGTGGCGCCGATGAGCACGACGAGGCGGTCCTCCACGGCGTGCAGCAGGGCGTCCTGCTGCGAGCGGCTGAAGCGGTGGATCTCGTCGATGAACAGGATCGTCCGCCGCCCCGAGAACGCGAGCCGCTCGCGGGCCTCGTCGATGGCCCTCCGGATGTCCGCCACTCCGGAGCTGACGGCGGAGACCTCGGTGAAGTGCGCCTTCGTCATCCCGGCGATGATCCGCGCGAGGCTCGTCTTCCCCGAGCCGGTGGGCCCGTACAGGATGAGCGAGGACAGCTGGTCATGCTCGACGGCGCGCCTGAAAGCCGTGCCCGGACCGATTACGTCGGCCTGCCCCACGAACTCGTCGAGCGTGCGGGGCCGCATGCGCGCGGCAAGCGGCGCTCCCTCGCGAACGGCCTTCTCGGCGCCCTCCGAGAACAGGTCGTCCATAGGCTACTGCGTGGCTTTGAGGGTCTCGCGGCGGAGCAATCCGCGATCGACGAAGCCGCTGTACCGGGCGACGATCTTGCCCTGCTTGTCGACCAGCACAACCGTGGGCGTGAAGGTGACGTTCAGGTCCTGAGTGAGCAGGGCCACCTGCTGTGCGACCGGATCCTTCGACGCCTGCTTCGACGACCCGGGCAGCGCGCCCGTCACGTCGAACGCAACGAGGTCGATGAGGCCGCGGAACTCCTTCATCGCCGCGTCGATCTCGGTGCGCTGGTCCGCCGAAGTCAGCTGCGACGGATCGAAGAAGTAGACGAGCATCGGTTGGTGACGCTTCGCGAGATCGACGATCGCCACGGGCAAGTGCTCGGATGTCGGGAACGGCGTCCCTATCCCGGCCTCCCTTGGCGACAGGCTGTTCGTGTTCGCGACGGGCGCCGGGGCGGGCGCGCCCGCGGGGCCGGGGGCCGCGGCATCCGGAGCTGGAGCGGCAGGGGGCGGAGTGGAAGCGCCTCCTCCGCACGCCGTGACCGAGAGTGCGACCATGACGGTGACGAGTGCTGCGACGAATCTGCGCATATGCTCCTCCAGGTGGCCCCCGGAACGGACGCTGTCCTTCTCTGGCTTCGGTCAGTGAACCTGCCTTGGCAGGTGGGTGCCCGCAGCCCGACTTCACGCTTCCCCGACGGGGCTACCATTACATCGGGCGATGGTGGGGCTCCCTTTACAGAAGTGTTGGTTCAACTGTAGACCGAAGCCAGAGAAGGACAGCGTCCGGCAGCATCGTACCACACGCCCGACCGACTGCGTCGTGTGTCGCCGCCGCTTCCAGCCGGCTCGCGATGCGCTCGCCCGAAGCGGCGCGCCCGCCCGGATTCAGTCGATCCGCAGATGCAGCTCCCGCAGCTGGCGCGGATCCACCTCGTCCGGCGCTCCGGTCATCGGATCGGCGCCCGAGGACGTCTTCGGGAACGCGATGACGTCGCGGATCGACCCGGCCCCGGCCAGCAGCATGACGAGCCTGTCGAGACCGAGCGCGATCCCGCCGTGCGGCGGCGCGCCCATCGACAGCGCCTCGAGGAGGAAGCCGAACTTCTCGTCCGCATCCTCACGGCCGATGCCGAGCACGCCGAGCACGCGGCGCTGCAGCTCCTCGGAGTGGATGCGCAGGGTCCCGCCCCCGATCTCGTTGCCGTTCATGACGAGGTCGTAGCTGTAGCTCCGCACGGCCCCCGGGTCGTCCTCGAGCAGGTCCACGTGCTCGTCGAAGGGCCTGGTGAACGGGTGATGGCTCGGGTCCCAGCGCTTCTCGTCCGAGTCCCACGTGAACATCGGGAAGTCCACCACCCAAAGCGTGTGGAACCCCGGCTCGCGCAGGCCGAGCTCGTCGGCTAGGCGCAGCCTCAGCGCCCCCAGGACCTCGTTGGCGACGGCGCGCGCGTCCGCCACCATCATGACCGCGTCGCCCGGCCCCGCCTCAAACGCGGAGCGCAGCGCGGACATCTCGGTATCGCTGAAGAACTTCGCGACGGGCGAGCGCACCTCCCCGGCCGACGTGAACTGGACCCACGCGAGACCCTTCGCGCCCGCCTCGACCGCCGCCTCGTTCAGCGCGTCCATGCGCGAACGCGGCCAGTCCCCGGCACCGTCGCGCGCGACGATCCCCTTGATCGTGCCGCCCGAAGCGAGAGCACCGGCGAAGACCTTGAACTCCGAGGACGCGAACACGCCACCGACGTCCGTCAGCTTCATCTCGAAGCTCGTGTCCGGGCGGTCGGAACCGTAGGCATCCATCGCCTCGGCGTACGTGAGTCGCGGCAGCGGAAGCGGCAGGTCGAACCCCGCCTCGGCCATGACCTCGTGCATGACCTCCTCCATCATGCCGAGGACGTCCTCGTACGTGACGAAGCTCATCTCGATGTCGACCTGCGTGAACTCGGGCTGCCGGTCAGCGCGCAGGTCCTCGTCGCGGAAGCAGCGGGCGATCTGGTAGTAGCGCTCGATACCGCCGACCATCAGCAACTGCTTGAACAGCTGCGGCGACTGCGGCAGCGCGTAGAACTCGCCGGGCCGCAGGCGAGAGGGCACGAGGAAGTCGCGCGCGCCCTCGGGCGTCGACTTCGTCAGGATCGGCGTCTCGACTTCGATGAAGCCGCGGCGCTCGAGGCTGCGGCGGAAGCGCTGCGTCACGCGATCGCGCAGCTGCAGGGCCGCGAAGACCTCGGGACGCCGGATGTCGACGTAGCGCCAGCGCAACCGCGTGATCTCGTCCGTGGAGATGCCGGCCTCGATCTCGAAAGGCGGCGTGGCCGACGTGTTGAGGACGCGCAACGAGTCCGCGCTCACCTCCACCCCGCCCGTCGGGCCGTTCGTGTTGACGGTCCCCTCGGGGCGATGCCGCACGGACCCCTTCACCTCGAGCACCCACTCGCCCCGGACCTGCTCGGCCGTCACGAACGTGGCGCCGGCCTCCGGCGAGAAGGTGCACTGCACGACCCCTGAGCGGTCTCGAAGGTCGACGAAGATGAGCCCGCCGTGGTCGCGCCGGCGATGCACCCACCCTGCCAGCACGACCTCGTCGCCCACGTGCTCGGGGCGCAGCTGTCCGCACACGTGGGTGCGTGTCGAGTAGCGGGCGTCGAACATCGATGTCCTCTCGGGCGGGTTGCGCGGGTCTTGTGGCAGGATAGCGGATTTCGCGCGCACTGACACGGCGAAGCGGACCGCCCCTCGTCCCCCTCGTCCCCCTTCGTCGCGCTCGTCGGATGCCCCGTTAGCGCTCCGCCGGTTCAGGCAATGCACGATGCGTCCGTCGGGGGGAGATCGGCTGTGATGAGACGTTCGGCAGTGGCCGTCCTTGTGTTGACCGCCGTTGTGTTCGCGGCATCCGGCGTCCTGCCGGCCGTGCACGCGGCCGCGACGGCCCCGCGCGTGCTGAGCGCCGCTACCGAACAGCCCGAGCCCGGCGGCCCGGACGAACCGAAAGCGCCGCCCGAAGGGGAGCGCCGCGAGGAATCGACCGGCGGCGGCGGGGGCGGCCAAGGCGGCGGCGCCATCGAGACCCCTCCAACCGTCGCGACCGAGCCGCCGACCGCAGGTCCGCCTGGGACCGTCACGCCCCCGGCGACCCGGACGCCGCCGGCCACTGAGACCTCCCAGCCTTCCACCTCCACGACGTCCCCGCAGCTCCCGGGATTCGAGACGACCCTGCCCTTCACCGGCGGTAATCCGCTGGGCTTTCTTTACATGGGGCTCGCGATGGTCGTGCTGGGCTCCGCGCTGCTGGCTTGGGGACCAATCGCGCGAAGGATCGGGCGCCAAGGGGTGACGAGATGAGACGCCGCTTCAACTTCCGCATCGCGTCGGGGATCGCGCTCATCGTCGCGGGCGCCCTCCTCGCCTCGTTCCCGTACTTCACCGACGTCCGCTACACAGTGGCGCAGAGCAGCATGGCCGCAAGCGCGACGGGGCAGACGATGCCCGGCAAGGCCGTGGCGCGGCTGATCGTCCCGGCGATCGCGCTGGACGCCTTCGTGATGGAGGGAACGACGGCCGAGGTGCTCAATCAGGCTCCAGGGCACTATCCGGCGACGCCGCTGCCCGGAGAACAGGGCAACTCGGCGATCGCCGGGCACCGCACGATGTACGGGCACCCGTTCCGGAGGCTCGACGAGCTCAAGGCTGGAGAGGAGATCGTCACGTACACGAACGCGACGCGCGCCCGCTACAAGGTCGTGTCCGTGACCGTCGTCGCGCCGACAAGCGTCGGAGTCGCGGGCCCGACGGCCGACGACAGGATCACGCTCACCACGTGCAACCCCGTCGGCAGCGCAGCGCAGCGGCTCGTCGTCGTCGGCAAACGCGTCGAGTGACCCCCGCTCAGCCCTCGGCGAGCAATCCCTGCAGCACCTCTGCGATGCCGGACAACGGAGCGCGGCGCTCCTGGCTCGTCGCCATGGCGCGGACCGTGACCTCGCCGCCGGCGAGCTCGTCCGGCCCTACGACCAGGGCGAGGCGCGCGCCGAGGCGATCCGCCTGCTTGAACTGCGACTTCAGGCTGCGCGCCTGGTGGTCGAGCTCCGCCGAGATCCCGGCCTCGCGCAGGCGGGCGGCGAGCTCGAAGACGGCCGACGCGACCTCAGGCTGGGCTCGCGCGACGTAGACCTCGGCCGTCGCCGGCGCGGGCACCCGAAGGCCCTGCGCCTGCATCACCAGCAGCGTGCGCTCGAATCCGAGCGCGAACCCGAGGCCGGGAGTGGGCGGCCCGCCGAACTGCTCCATCAGGCGGTCGTACCGCCCTCCTCCGCCGATCGCGTTCTGGGCGCCGAGTCCGGGTGCCTGGATCTCGAACACCGTGCGCGTGTAGTAGTCGAGCCCGCGCACGAGCGACGGGTCCTCGACGTAGGCGATCCCGAGATCGTCGAGGTAGCCCTTCACGGCGGAGTAGTGCGCGGCGCAGTCCCGGCACAGCTCGTCGCGCAGCTTGGGCGCGAGGTCCATCACGTCGCGGCACGTGGGCTTCTTGCAGTCGAACGCGCGCAACGGGTTCGTGTCCGCGCGCCGCGCGCACTCCTCGCACAGCTGCTCGGAGTGCTCTCGGATGTACGCGCGGACCTTCTCGCGGTACTGAGGCCGGCACGCGTCGTCGCCCATCGAGTTCACCAGCAGCGTCGTCCCGGTGATGCCGAGGGTCTCGAAGTAGCGCGCGAGCAGCGCGATCATCTCGGCGTCTGCCGAGGGCTCGGCCGCCCCGAGGATCTCGGCGTCGATCTGCCAGAACTGGCGCATCCGGCCGGCCTGCGGCCTCTCGTAGCGGAACATCGGGCCCATGAAGTACAGCTTGGCGACGGACCCCGGCGGGACGAGGTTGTGCTCGAGCGACGCGCGGACGATCGAGGCGGTGGCCTCGGGACGAAGCGTGACCGACCGCCCGCCGCGGTCCTCGAACGTGTACATCTCCTTGCTCACGATGTCCGTGGCCTCGCCGATCCCCCGGGCGAATATCTCGGTGTGCTCGAAGACGGGAGGATACAGCGGCTGATAGCCGTAGCGGGCGAAGAGCTCCTGCGCCGTGCGCTGCATGTGCTCCCACGCACGGGCGGTCTCGGGCAGCATGTCGGCGGTGCCCTTGGGGGCGCGGTAGTCCATCGGTTCGCCAGGCCTTCGTCGGGAGCGGTTCGCAGGTTACGACTATAAGCGAAGCCCCTGCCGCGACCAAGGCGGGCGGCCGCTGCGCGCGGAGAGGTCACCCACTGTTGCGGCGCCGGCCGTCTCGCTCAGCGCACGGCGACCAGCACGAGCGCGAGCGCGACCATCGCGAGCCCCGTGACCAGCACGATGCGCTCCGACGTCCGCAGGCGGTGCTGCTGCGCCGCGAAGGGACCGCCGCGCATGACGAGGGTGTCCAGCTTCGCCAGCGGGCCGTTGAGGACGACCGAGAGCACGCCGGCGATCATGAGCACCAGCGCGATCGTGCGGGTCGTGACGTGCAGGGGCGACATGGCGGCTCCGTGGGCGCCCGGCGACGGACACGCCCGATGTTAGCGCCGGGACGCACTCGGCGGAAGGGACCGGCGGCAGGAAGCGTCAGCCGCGCGGCCAGAAGACGTTGCGCCGCTTCTCGCGCGCGATCGTCGAGGGCTCGCCGTGGCCGGGGTGGACCTCGGTGTCGTCGGGCAGGCCCGCCAGCTTCTCGCGAATCGACTCCGCCAGCGCGCGCGCATCGCCCCCCGGGAGGTCGGTCCGGCCGACGGAGCCGGCGAACAGCGTGTCGCCCGAGAAGAGATGCCCCGGAGCGTAGAGGCAGATCGATCCCGGGGTGTGGCCGGGCGTATGCAGCACGCGGAGCGACACGTCGCCCGCGCGCACTTCGTCGCCGTCCTCGAGCACGATGTCGGGTGCCGGCGCGGAGAGCCGCTCGCCGAACATCCCGGAGAGGTTCCGCGAGGGATCCGACGCGGCATCGGCATCGAGCCGGTGCACGGCGAGCGGCGCGCCCGTGGCCTCCATCACCTGACGAACCGCGCCGACGTGGTCGAAGTGCCCGTGGGTGAGCACGACGGCCTCAACCGGGCGGTCGCCCAGGGCGTCCAGGATGCGCTCGGCATCGCCGGCGGGGTCGATCACCACCGCGGGGACGCCGTCTCGGTCGCCGGCGATCCAGCAGTTCGTGTCGATCGGGCCGACCACGAGCCGCTGGACCTTCACCGCTTCGCCCCCTTCTTGCCCGCCGAGACCGGCGCCGGCATCATCCGGCTGGCGTCGAACACGCCCTCGATCGCACGAACCTCCGTGAGTAGGCCCGGCAGTCTCTCCATATTCCCCAGCTCGAAGAGGAACCGCATGGTCGAAATGCCGTGGCGGTCCGTTGTCACGTTCGCGGACAGGATGTTGACGCCTGCCTCGGCGAGCACGGAGCTGATCTCGTGGAGCAGGTGCGTGCGATCGAGCGCCTCGATGACGATCTCGACCTGATACGTAGCCGAGTTGCCCGTGTCCCACTCGACCTCGATCAGCCGCTCGTGCTGCGCGGCGAGATCCCTCGCGTTCGGACAGTCCGCGCGGTGGACGGACACGCCTCGGCCCCTGGTGACGAACCCGATGACCTCGTCGCCGGGAACGGGGTTGCAGCACCGGGCGAGGCGGACGAGGACGTCGTCGATCCCCTTCACGACGACGCCCGTCTGCGAACGGCGGCGCTTCTCGCGCGGCGGCTGCATCGGCGTGGTCGGGGGCAGCGGGACGTTGCGCGTCTCGGGCTCCGCCTCGGCCGGCAGCTTGGCTCCGAGCTTCTGCAGCTGCTTGATGATCTTCGTGACCACCTGCTTCGGCGAGACCTTGCTCGCGCCGATCGCAGCGAGCAGGTCGTCCGCCGCGACGTAGTTCATCTCCTTCGCGACTGCCGCCAGCGCCTTCGTCCCCGACGTCGAGCTCATCGACAAGGCGTGCTTGCGCAGCACCTTCTGCAGCTCGTCCTTGCCCTTCTGCAGGTCGTCCACCCGAGTGACCTTCGAGAAGTAGTTGCGGATCTTGCTGCGCGCCGACGAGGTCTTGACGATGCCGAGCCAGTCGCGCGACGGGCTCGCGTTCTTCGAGGTGAGGATCTCGATGCGGTCGCCCATCTGCAGCTCGTGGTTGAGCGACGCTATCGCGCCGTTCACTTTCGCGCCGACGGTGTGGTTGCCCACCTCCGTGTGGATCGCGTACGCGAAGTCGAGAGGGGTGGACCCGCGACGCAGCGAGATGACGTCCCCCTTCGGCGTGAAGACGAAGACCTCGTCCTCGAAGAGGTCGATCTTCAGCGCCTCCATGAACTCCCGCGGGTCCTTCATCTCCGTCTGCCACTCGAGCATCTGCCTGAGCCAGGAAAGCCGCGCGTCGAAGCTCTGGTCGGCCTTGCCGCCCTCCTTGTAGCGCCAGTGCGCCGCGATGCCGTACTCCGCGTTGCGGTGCATCTCCTCGGTGCGGATCTGGATCTCGAGCGGGCGCCCGGCCGGGCCGATGACCGTCGTGTGCAGCGACTGGTAGAGGTTGAACTTCGGCATCGCCACGTAGTCCTTGAAGCGGCCCGGGACCGGCTTCCAGATCGAGTGGACGGTGCCGAGCGTGCCGTACGTGTCCTTCACGGACTGCACGATGACGCGCAGGGCGATGAGGTCGTAGATCTCCGAGAAGTCCTTGCCCTTGTTCCGCATCTTCTCGTAGATGCTGTACAGGTGCTTGGGCCGGCCGTAGATCTCGGCCGAGATGCCCACGTGCTCGAGCTCGGTGTGCAGCTGGTCCTTCACCTGGTACAGGTACGACTCCCGCGCCTCGCGCGACTCCGCCACCATCTTCTGCACCTGGTGGAACGTCTTCGGCTCGAGGTAGTAGAACGCCAGATCCTCCAGCTCCCACTTGATGTTGGAGATGCCGAGGCGGTTCGCGAGCGGCGCGTAGATCTCCATCGTCTCGAGCGCCTTGGCGTGACGCTTCTCGGCGTCGAGGCCTGAGAGCGTGCGCATGTTGTGCAGGCGGTCGGCGAGCTTGATGAGGATGACGCGGATGTCCTTCGCCATCGCCATCAGCATCTTGCGCATGTTGTTGCTGTGCGTCTCGTCGTCCGGCGTCGCGACCTTGATCTGGCCGAGCTTCGTGACCCCGTCCACCAGGTCCGCCACCTCGTCGCCGAAGCGCTTGCGCAGCTCCTCCAGCGGCACTCCCGAGTCCTCGACGACGTCGTGCAGCAGCGCCGCCTTCAGCGTGGCGGTGTCCATGTGGAGCTCGGCGAGGATCAGGCACACCTCGAGCGGATGGTGCACGAACGGCTCGCCCGTGCGACGCAGCTGGCCCTCGTGCGCCTGCGAGGCGAACTCGTACGCCTCGGCGAGGCCGTCGAGATCTGCGGCCGGGTTGTACGCCCTGACCTGCTCGGATATCTGTTGAATGGTTGCGGGCACCGGTCGCTTCCTCCTGGCGCGACAGTCGGTTGAGCTGCAGTCCGGCGAGTCGGCTCGAACCAGCCGCTCGGGGGCGGCCTCAGTCCGCCCTCGAGGGAATCTTAACCCAGCAAGCGGCGCGCCTTCGTCGCGCCGGCGGCTCGACGGCTTCCGGAGACGCTACCGGGGAACGGCGGTGTACGTGACCGTTCCCGTGTACTTGCCCGCCTCGTTCGACCACGGAATCGTCAGACTGAAGTCGAACACGTACTCGTGCGCCCAGTGGTACCGGACGCCGTTGTCGCTGTGGATGAGCTGGGAGCTGGTGCTGAAGGCGACCTGCGGACGCGCGACCCTGCCCCGCGTGGCGAACGACATCAGCGTGACCGGCATCGTAGGCGTCGTCGAAAGGGGATCCGCGTTCTGGAAGTCCGTCGCGCTGCAGCTCAGGTCGTAGGCGAACGAGCCGATGCCCGAGACGCTCACCACCGTCGCCGTGGAGATCGCCGCCGGGGTGCCGGGGTTGACCGGCCCGAAGTCCACCGTGGTCGGCGAGATGTCGAGCCACAGCCAGTTCGACGGCGCCGTCGCCGTGACGGGAACGCTCTCGGCGGAGACGTTGCCTGCCCTGTCGACGCTCCGGATGCCGAACGAGTACGTCTGCCCGGCGTTCAGCCCTGAAGCCGTGTACGACGTGGAGGTCGTGGTCGCCACGAGGGAGCCGTCCTGGTACACCTCGTAGCCCGCCAGCCCTGAGACGGCGTCGGTCACGGGCGTCCAGGTGACGTCGACGCTCCCGCTGTCGGCCGTCGAAGCGAAGGCGGTGGGAACGGCGGGCGGAGCGTCGTCCGCCTTGAAGCCCGCGCTCTGGGTCGCCTCCGTGTTGCCCGCGAGGTCCGTGGAGTAGAAGTAGAGAGTCGGCGTGCCGTTCGGCACCGTGAGCGTCGCGCCGTACGCCGAGTACGGACCGGAGGCGGCGTTCCAGCTGTACCACGTGGCGCCCGCCTTGTTGCTCGAGAGCGTCACGGCAGGCGCGCTTCCCTTGTACCAGCCGTCGTTGCCGTTCGGAGCCGGAGGGGTCACGACGGCGGTGGTGTGCGGAGCCGTGGTGTCCAGCACGATGGTGTCCGCAAGAGTGGCGGTGTTGCCCGCGCGATCGCGGAACTGGGCGGTGACGGTCTTCGTCCCGTCGCCGGCCGCGATCGTCCCCATGCAGCTCGGAGAGTAAGGCCGCCAGGCGTCGTACCCCGTCCCGTTGTCGAACCGCATCTGATAGGCGTCCGCCGTCATCGTCGAGTCGAAGGTGACGGTCGTCGTCCCCGTGAAGGCGGCCCCGTGCGACACGGCGAACGATCCCGCCGGCGCGACGGTGTCGAT
This sequence comes from Actinomycetes bacterium, assembly GCA_021811025.1. Taxonomy (GTDB): domain Bacteria; phylum Actinomycetota; class Coriobacteriia; order Anaerosomatales; family JAJZPX01; genus JAJZPX01. The sequence goes on along the minus strand of JAJZPX010000031.1, from coordinate 1,835 downwards.
GAGGACCGTCGCCGTCTTCGTGGCCTCGACGTTGCCCGCAGCATCGACCGACCAGTACTGCAGCGTGTTGGTGCCTTCGGCCGAGGCACTCACGGGCCCCGCGTAGGTCGCCGCCGCGCTGCCGTTGAGCCGGAAGCGCGTGGCGGCGACGCCGCTGCCCGAATCGGCGGCGGTGAGCGTGACGCCGACCGGCACGGCTTGCCAGCCCGCGGGCGCGTCATCGGACGTGTCGGGAGGTGTGGTGTCTATGCGGAAGGGCCCGATGCTCTCGGCCGTGGGCGACCAGTTCCCCGCGTTGTCTGCCGTCCGCACGTTGAAGTACCAGCTGCCGTCCGGAGCGAAGGTGGCCACGGAGGAACCGGCCCCTTCGGGCACGGTGTCGGGCAGCGCGGGAGCGCCTTGGCTCCAAGAATACGAGTAGCCGCCCACGCCGCTGCACGTGTCGGCCGCCCCCGACCAGGAGACCGAGATGTTCGGGTCGGTCGACCAGGCCCCCGGCGAGTGACTCGAGCTGGAGAGCGTGGGGCCGGACGGCGGCGTCGTGTCGGTGACGACGATGCTCTGGGCCACCGCCGTCACCGCGCCACGGTCGTCGGTGGCCGTCCAGGTGACCGTGCTCGAGCCGAGCGGCAGGAAGGTCCCGGCCACGGGGGCGCGCGTGAAGCTGACGACGGACCCGTCCGGATCGGAGGCGGCCGCGTCGCCGGTGCCGGAGTAGCCGCTGTAGCCGCTATATGCGTTGCCCTCGAGGGTGCGGTCGGTCACTGCGATCACCGGCGGCATGTTCGGCGGCTGCCCGTTCCGCACCTGCCACACGTACCGTCCCAGCTGCCCCGCGTCGTTCATGTAGTTCCGGATGAGCGAGGTCGATGGCGACGAGCTGTCGAGCAGCGTGCTGGCCCCAGTGCTGCCCGATCCGGGCAGTTCGAACCCCGTCCGGTTCCTCCGGCCCCAGCCGACGCGCGCGTTCTGGTTCCCCGAGACGTCGCCGGTGTCCCACAGCACCTTGTCGTAGTTGAAGTAGAAGTCGAAGTTGCCCGCCCCCGTGTCCGACCTGTCGACCAGCACTAGCTGGAATGAGTTCAGCGGGCTCGTGTGCGCGTTGTAGTATCCGACGTTGACCCAGTTCACGAAGAAGGCTCTGTGCCCGTCCACCTGCGGCGGGTTCGCGGTGTCGCTGTAGGTGAGCTGTCCCGTGCCCGTAGCGCGCGTGTCCACGTCCGTCCAGAACGGCGCCATGACGTCCCTGCGGAGGCTCGTGAGCGCGGTCGACGGGGTGTAGGTGCCGAAGGTGCCGTCGAACGTGCAGTTGCCGTTCATGTTGATGTAGATCTGGCTGTAGTTCGTGCCCCCCCAGTTCATCGTGAACGGCAGCCCGACGACGAGGTTGCTGGTGTCGTCGCCGCGCGCCACCGCGTTCGCGTTGTAGCGCGCGGGCGTCATGATCGCGTTGGGTCCCTCAGCCGATGACCTGACGGGCATCGCGAGGACCACGCCGAGGATGAGCGCGGCCGCCGTCAAGCCCGAACGAGCCAGGCGGGCTGCTCGCCGGAGTCCGGTCCGGACGTGACCCTTTCGCTTCATGCCGCGCTCTCGAATCGTCCCTTCGCGAGCGGACAACCGCTCGTCGGCACCATCGTGACCAGTGTCACGTTCCTCATCTGGATAGAATCGGCAGCATCCGCCCGCCCCTACAGTGCCTCGGGCGCCCGGCCCGCGACCCGCAGGGGTTCCGGGTTCTTCCACCTACGGTATCAGATGCGAGCGGGCGTCAGCGATGCGGCACGCGCGAGAGCAGGAGCACGCGCCCGTTTCGGAACGCCCTCCACGTTCTC
>JAJZPX010000030.1 GCA_021811025.1 Actinomycetes bacterium | reverse complement strand
CGTTGTAGATCCTGCCCGAGGCGGTCGAGAACGGAGTCGGCGCGTTGTCCGCGTTGCCGTACCAGGAGCAGATCGCAGTACGAGGAGGGCTCGTCACCTTGTACACGAGCGGCTCGCCCTGATCGACGAGGAACGGGGTGCCGGGGTACTCGAGCACCTGCGCGGGCACCTTCGGCACGTCCGTGCCGTAGAAGCTGCTGTTCACCCACTGCTGCTGCTGCGCGGCGTCCCACGCCGCCCTCGCCTCGAGGTAGCGGCGCTGCTGGTCGTTCAACTGCGCGACGAGCTGCTGCTGCCGTCCGAGCGCCGACTGCAGCGCCAGCAGCCGGTCGTCGTGGGCCTCCCGCAGCTGGACCTGCTGCACGCGGAGCTGGTCGAGCAGCTGCGCCTGGTAGGCGGCGTCCGACGAGATGCGCGTAGCGTCGGCTAGGAGCTCCTGGTCGCGCTCCACGACCGTCAGCAGGAATATGCCGCGGTCCAGGGCGTCGTGGAACGTAGGCGCGCTCAGGATGAGCTCGAGCGGCGTCAGGGTGCCGGTCTTGTACATCCCGATCACGCGCTCGTCGAACCGCGCCTGCGCGGACGCTTCCTGGGCGCGCGCCGTCTCGACGACGACCGTCTGGCGGTAGATGCTGTTCGTCGTCGCCTTGATCCGTGCGTCGATCGCCTTCGATTCCGCCTGCAGGTCCTCCACCTGCTTCTGCATGTCCGCGGCCTTCCGCGTGGCCTCGTCGAGCCCTGCCGGCGGCTGGACGAGGACGTCGGGGTAGGGAACGCGCGCGGGGGCGGTGGCGCCCGGCGCGGGGACGGCCGACGCGGGCGGCGGCGGCGCAGGGCCGGCGAGGGCCGCCGCGAGGGCCGCCGCCACGATCGCTGTCAGGATCCTTCGGCCGAAGGCCAACCGCGTCTCCCCGCCTTCCGGCGACCGTCGCAAGGCTCGCCGACGGTCCTTCTTCCCCTCATAGCGTAACAAATGGCTGCCGATGACTGTGTTATGCTGGTAGTCGACCGGCGCGCTCCTGAGCACGCCGGCTGCCTCTGAACGAAGCAGTGCGACGCAGCTGGAGGTGCGAATGCTCCTCAGGAAATCCTCCATCGTGCGCACCGTGGCGGCGTTCGTCGTCTTCTTCATGCTGTCTACTTCGGCTGCGCTCGCCGCTCCCACGACCCCTGAGATCGAAGCCAAGAAGGCCGAGGCCGCGAAGGCGCAGTCCAAGCTCGACGACATGCGCTCGGACCTCGAGGTCCAGGTCGAGGAGTACAACCGGATCGACGCCGCCCTCCACAAGACGCGGCAGCAGATCACGGAGACCCACGCGCGGCTCGAGGTGGAGGATGCGAACCTGCGGCGCGCGCAACAGTTGCTCGAGGAGCGAGCGGCCGGCATCTATCGCGGCGGCGACGTCGACATGCTCGAGGTCCTGCTCGGCACGACGTCGTTCGAGGATTTTCTCACACGGATCGACCTGCTGATGAGGATAGGCACGAGCGACGCGCGGCTGGTCTCCGCCGTGAAGGACGCGCGGGAGCAGGTCGCCGAGACGAAGCGCTCGCTCGAGCAGCGCGAGAGCGAGCAGGTGGCGCTGCGCGCTAAGGCCGACGCGAAGAAGCAGCAGGTCGAGGAGTCGATCGCCAGGGAGAAGGAATTCCTCGACTCGCTCAACGGCGAGATCGCGCAGCTGATCAAGCAGGAAGAGGAGCGACTGGCGGCGGAAGCGGCCGCTCGCGCGAAAGCGCTCGCCGAGGCCCAGGCGCGCGCGGCACGGGAGCAGGCCGGCGCGACGCCCGCGAGCGGCGGGCGCGCCGCAGACGGCGACCCGGGGGCCGGGCATCCCGAGATCGTCGGCATCGCGATGCGCTACATCGGCGTCCCGTACGTGTGGGGAGGGGAGAGCCCCTCCGGCTTCGATTGCTCCGGCCTCGCGCAGTACTGCTACGCGCAGATCGGCGTCTCCGTCCCTCGAGTGGCCCAGGACCAGTACTACGCCGGCAAGCACATCGCGGCCGACAGGCTCGATCTGCTCAAGCCCGGCGACCTGCTGTTCTTCGGCCGAGGGAAGGACGCGGACTCCGTGCACCACGTCGTGATCTACGCCGGAGGCGACGACATCATCGAGGCGCCGTACACGGGCGCCGACGTGCGGGTCGCATCGCTCTCGGCCCGGCTCGCGCACGGCGAGTACGTCGGGGCGTCGCGGTTCTGATGCCCACCGTCGCGTCCCTCGGCCCCATCACCGCCGACCTGAGCTTCCTCCAGCGCGTAGGCCGCTCCGCCTTCGGCATCTTCGAGGCGCTCGCCGACAGGCTGCCGTACATCGTCGCGGCGTTCGTCTTCCTCCTGCTCGCGTGGCGGGCGTCGGTGCTCACCGTCCGGCTCGTCCGCGCCGCGCTCGCGCGCACGTCGACCGAGGGGCACGTCGACGTGCTCGTCGGGAGGCTCGCGGGGGGAGCGGTGCTCGCGGTGGGCGCCATCGTGGCGCTCGGCATCATGGGAGTGCAGGTGAGCGCGCTGGTCACGAGCCTCGGCCTCGCGACCGTGACGGTCGGGTTCGCGCTCAAGGACGTGCTCGCCAACTCGATGGCTGGCGTGCTGCTGCTCCTCCAGCGGCCGTTCAGGATCGGCGACGTCATCTCCGTGGCCGGTTGCGAGGGCACCGTGCGCGACATACGCGTGCGCGACACGCTGATCGAGCAGGCCGACGGACGGATGGTGTTCGTGCCGAACGCCACGGTCTTCAACGCGTCGATCACGAACACGTCCGTGGCGGAGCGGCGCCGGCTGGAGGTCCGCGTGCGTGTCCCGCTGACGGCCGACCTCGAGGCGGCGAGGGCTGCGGCGCTGGCGGGCCTCGGACGGGTCCGCGGCCTGGTCGCCGACGCCCCACTCGAGGCGCTTTACGTCGCGACCGGGATCACGTCGGTCACCTTGGCCGCTCGCGGCTGGGTCGAGACGGCCGAGACGCCCTTCGCGAAGGCGCTCGACGAGGCCGTGGTCGCCGTGATCGCGGCGCTGCGGGCGGCGGGCGTCGAGCCGGCGGCCGGCGAGTAGCCACCGTCGGCCGCCCCAGGCGTGCCCGCGCCCACTCGCTTGCGTTATCATCGCTGCAACTTCCGTTCGTGTTCGGCTCCCGCTCTTCACTCGCTGGAGGCTTCGTGGTCGACCGCACTCTCCTGTCCGGCAACGAGGCCGTCGCGCGTGGCGCGTGGGAGGCTGGCGTCCGCGTGGGCGTCGGATACCCCGGGACTCCTTCGACCGAGGTGCTCGAAGCGCTCGTCCAGCTCCCGGGCGTCCGCGCGGAGTGGGCGCCGAACGAGAAGGTCGCGCTCGAGGTGGCGGCCGGAGCGAGCCTCGGCGGCGCTCGCTCGCTCGTCACGATGAAGCACGTCGGCCTCAACGTCGCGGCGGACCCGCTGTTCACTCTCGCGTACACGGGGGTCACCGGCGGCCTCGTGCTGCTCGTCGCCGACGATCCCGGGATGCACAGCTCTCAGAACGAGCAAGACACGCGGAACTACGCGGCGTTCGCGCGGGTGCCGCTGCTTGAGCCGGCGGATTCGCAGGAGGCCCTCGAGTTCACCCGGCTCGCCTTCGAGATATCGGAGCGCTTCGACGTCCCGGTCATCGTCCGTTCGACCATTCGCATCGCCCACAGCAAGGGGCTGGTCTCGTTCGGCCCGCGCGAGGAGCGGACGATCGCGAGCTTTGAGTCGCAGCCTGGCAAGTACGTGATGCTGCCCGGCAACGCGAAGAAGCGGAGGGTCGACCTCGACCCGAGGTTCGCGGCGCTCACCGAGTTCGCCGAGAGCCTCGACCTCAACCGGATGGAGATGTCCGATCCGGCGCTGGGAGTGATCGCGGCGGGCGTTACCTACCAGTATGTGCGCGAGGCGCTGCCCGAGGCGTCGGTGCTCAAGCTGTCGATGCTGAACCCGCTGCCCGCACGCCTCGTGCAGGACTTCGCGTCGCGTGTGGGGCGCGTGGCGGTCGTGGAGGAGATCGACCCATACCTGACGTCCAGGGTGAGGCAGCTGGGGATCGCGGTGGAGGAACCGCCGCTGCAGCGGATGGGGGAGTACACGCCGCGCATGGTGGCGGAGGCGTTCGGCGCCCGGCCGCCCGCGGCGCGCGAGCCCCTCGAGGGGCTGCCGCCGCGGCCGCCCATGCTGTGCCCGGGTTGCCCGCACCGCGGCGTGTTCCGCGCGCTGCGGGAGATGGGGGCGGTAGTCACGGGGGACATCGGCTGCTACACCCTCGGAGCGCTGCCTCCGCTTTCGGCGATGGACTCGTGCCTGTGCATGGGCGCGAGCATCGGGATGGCGCACGGGCTGGAGCTCGCGGGAGGGGCCGGGGAGCGGCCCGTCGTCGCCGTCATCGGCGATTCGACGTTCGCCCACTCCGGCCTCACGGGCCTCATGAACGCCGTCTACAACGGCTCGAGCGCGACCACGATCGTCCTCGACAACCGCATCACGGCGATGACCGGCCACCAGGAGAACCCGTTCACCGGCCGCACGCTGATGGGAGAGCCGGCGCCCGAGATGGACGTCGAGGCGGTGTGCCGCGGTCTCGGGGTCGAGCACGTGCTCGTCGTCGACCCCGCCAACCTCAAGCGGACCGAGCGCGCGTTGCGTGAGGCCGTCGAGCACGAAGGGCCGAGCGTGGTCGTCGCGCGGCGCCCCTGCGCGCTCCTCGAGAAGAGCGACAAGCGGCCGCTCGCCGTGGACGAGGACAGATGCACGTCGTGCGGAGCGTGCATCGCCTTGGGCTGCCCTGCCCTGTCGGTGAGCGCGTCGGGCAAGGCCGTCATCGACGCCGAGACGTGCGTCGGGTGCGCTCTTTGCGCCGGAGTCTGCGCGGAGCGGGCGATACGGGCCGGCGTGGAGGCGTGCGAGGCGGGCGAGTCGGCATGAGGACGACGTCGGTGCTGCTGGTGGGCGTAGGCGGGCAGGGGACGATCCTCGCCGGCGACGTTCTCGCGAAGGTCGCGGCGGCGGCGGGGCTCGACGTCAAGCTCTCCGAGGTGCACGGCATGTCGCAGCGCGGGGGCAGCGTCGACACGATGGTGCGCTTCGGCGAGCGCGTGTTCTCCCCGGTGGTGTCGAGCGGCGAGGTCGACCATCTCGTGGCGTTCGAGATCACGGAGGCAGCGCGCTGGCTCGCGTACCTGCGTCCGGGCGGGCGGCTGCTGGTCGACCCGAGGATGATCGCGCCGCTCCCCGTGCTCACCGGCGCTCTGCCGGCGCCCGCGGGGCTCGAGGCGGCGCTGGAGGCCGAAGGCGCGCTCTTCGTCGACGCCGGAAAGATCGCGTGCCGCGCCGGCTCGCCCCGCTCGGCCAACGTCGTGTTGCTCGGGGCGCTCTCCGTCGGCCTGCCGTTCTCGGCGAGCGTGTGGCGCGAGGTGATCGCGGCACGCGTGCCGCCGAAGACGGTGGACGCCAACCTTGCGGCGTTCGAGCTCGGCCGCCGGGCAGCCGGTGAAGGGGGAGCGGCATGAAGGTGAGACAGCTCGCGGTGTTCATCGAGAACAAGCCTGGGCGGGTGAGCGAGATCGCGGATCTCTTGGGGCGATCCGACGTGAACATCCGGGGCTTCTCGGTCTCCGACACCGCGGACTACGGCATCATGCGCCTAGTGGTGGACAAGCCCGACGTCGCGCGCGCCGCGCTGAAGGACGAGGGCTTCACCGTCAGGGAGGACGAGGTCATCTGCGTTCAGTTGCCGGACGAGCCGGGGGCGCTCGGGAAGGTGCTGTTCGCGGTATCCGACGCGGGAGTGAACATCGAGTACGTCTACTCGCTTGTCGGCACCGCCGTCGTCCTCAACGTGTCCGACGCAGACCGGGCCCTGCGCCTGCTCGAGGGCAGGCCCGTGAAGCTGATGTCCCAGGAGGACATCGCCAAGTATGCGACGTAGGGAAGGGGTTGTTCGATGAACGGACTGGACTGGCACGAAGGACGGGTCGTATGGGAGCGGAAGCCGGGTGCTCCTCCTCCCGCCGCGCGCGCGAAGAAGGGCAATGCCACAAGACGAGCGGCAGCGATCATCGCGTGTTCGCTCGTCGCCGTTCTCATGGCGGGCTGCTCCGCCGCGACGGCGCCGGGCACGCCGTCGAGCGGAGGTTCCGGCGAGAAGAAGTCCACGTACAAGCTGGGCGCGGTCGTCTCGTTGACCGGGACGTACGCGGGGCTCGGGCAGCCGGAGAAGAACGTGATCGACATGGAGGTCGAGCGGATCAACGCCGCGGGCGGGATCAACGGGCATCCGCTCGAGGTGGTCGTGCTCGACGACGCCACCGACGTCAAGAAGGCCGTCTCCGATACCGCCAAGCTCATCGACGAGGAGAAGGTCCTGGGCGTTCTCGGAGCGACGGGCAGCGGCCAGACCATGGCCATGCGCGGCGAGATCGACAAGGCGTCGGTGCCGCAGGTGTCGATGGCGGGCGCGACCGTGATCACGAAGCAGTTCGACAAGTGGGTCTTCCAGACGCCTTGGAGCAACGTGATCGTGCTTCCTCTCGAGCTGAAGTACATGCAATCCAAGGGAGTGAAGAAGCTCGCGCTACTGTCCGACTCGAGCGCGTTCGGCAAGGACGGCGTCGAGGTCGCGAAGGCCAACCTCGGCAAGTACGGCATCTCTGTCGTCGCGGAAGAGACGTTCAATCCGGGTGACACCGACATGACCGCTCAGCTGACCAAGATCAAGTCGGCGAACCCCGACGCGATCCTGCTGGTCAACGCGGGCAAGGAAGCCGCCATCGTGGTGAAGGGTGCGCGGCAGCTGGGCGTCACGGCGGCGATCTACGGCACGCACGGCAACGCCCGCGCCGAGTTCATCCAGGGGGCTGGGACCGCCGCCGACGGCTTCGTGTTCGGCGCTGGCAAGGTGCTCGTCCCCGACGCGTACGGCAAGGACACCGAGGCTTACAAGATCGCCACGGACTTCGTCGACCGTTACACGAAGAAGTACGGGGCAGCGCCCAGCACGTTCGCGGGGCACGCGTACGACGCTCTGTATCTCACGGTCGAGGCCATGAAGCGGTTGCCGGAGGGATTCACTCCCGAGCAGCTCAGGGACGAGATCGAGAAGACGTCCGGGTTCGTCGGGATCGGAGGGACTTTCACGTTCTCGCCGACTGACCACAACGGCATGACCGAGAACGACCTCGTCATGTACAAGATCGAGAACGGCAAGTGGGCGCTCGCGCAATAGCGCCCAAGGGCGGGCCGGCCGCAGACGACGGTCGGCCCGCCCGAACCTGGAATGGCCGTGCCTCCTCGGGATTCGGCTCCGTCCGGAAGCCCGGGCAGGCGTCGGTGGCAGGCGTTCCGTGTTCAGGAAGGGGAAGAGCGGGATGACGAGACTCACGAGACGTGCGACGGTGCTCGCCGCCGTGCTCGCGCTGGCGATGCTGCCGGCGGGCTGCGGCAGCGGCGGGGGGAGCCTTCCCGCGAGCGGCAGCGGCAGCCAGACGAAGGCGCCGTACAAGATAGGCGCGGTGCTCTCCCTCACCGGGCCGTACGCAGGTCTCGGCAACCCGGAGAAAGAGACGCTCGACCTGGAGGTGGCCGCCATCAACGCGGCCGGCGGCGTGAACGGGCATCCTATCGAGCTAGTGGTCGAGGACGACGGGACCGACACAGGCAAGGCCACCGCGGCGGCGGCGAAGCTGATCGATCAGGAGAACGTCATCGCGATCGTCGGCGCCACGGGGACCGGGCAGACGATGGCGATCCAGGGCGAAGTCGACCGAGCCGGCACCCCGGTGCTCTCGATAGCCGGCGGCAACGCGATCACGGCGAAGATCGACCCGAACATCTTCCAGATGCCCTGGCCGAACCGGCTCGTCGCTCCCTTCGTGATGAAGTACATGCAGAGCAGGGGGGTCAAGAAGGTGGCCTTGCTCACGGACGCGAGCGGCTACGGCAAGGACGGACTGGCGGTCATCCAGCCGGAACTGGCCCAGCTCGGCATGACGTCGGTGGCGAACGAGACGTTCAACCCCGGGGACACGGACATGACGGCACAGCTGACGAAGATCAAGTCCGCGAAGCCGGACGCGATCCTGCTCTGGGCCGCCGGCAGCGAGGCTGCGACGATCTTGAAGAACCGCGCGCAGCTCGGGATCACCATCCCGGTCTACGGCGGCTCCGGCCAGGCGCGAATGGAGTTCGTCCAGGGGGCCGGCGCGGCCGCTGACGGCTTCACGTTCGGGACCGGCAAGGTGCTGCTGCCGGAGTCGTTCGGCGACGCGCCCAACCGGAAGACAGCCGAGGACTTCGCGGCGCGCTACCAGCAGAAGTACGGCAAGGTGCCGAACATCTTCACGGCTCACGCGTACGACGCGATCCACATCACCGCCGAGGCGCTCAAGCGCGTCCCCGGCGACGCGACGCCGAAAGCGCTTCGCGACGAGATCGAGAAGACGTCCGGGTTCGTCGGGCTGGACGGCACCTTCACGTTCTCCTCCGCCGACCACAACGGCCTCACGGAGAACGACCTCGTGATGTACCGGGTCCAGGACGGGAAGTGGGTTCTCGCGAAGTGAGCTGGGAGCTCCTCCAGTTCGGGGTAGCGGGGCTGAAGAACGGCGCGATCTACGCGCTGGTGGCCCTCGGCTTCACCATCGTGTACGCGTCCACGAACGTGATCAACTTCGCGCAGGGCGAGTTCTACATGCTCGGCGGGATGTTCGCGACGTTCGTGTTCGCGCATCTCGGCCTGCCGCTGGGCCTGGCCGCGGTCGCGGCGGTCGTGGCGACGGCCGCCACCGCAGTCGTCTTCGAGCTGCTCGCCGTGCGTCCTCGGGTGGGCGGCGACCCGATGACGATCATCATCGTGACGGTGGGCGGCAGCGTGCTCCTGCGGTCGCTGGCGCGGCACGCGTTCGGCTCGGACGAGCTCGCGCTGCCGGCGTTCTCCCAGGGCGGATCGATCATGGTGGGCGGCGCGGCGATCGACCGCCAGACGCTGTGGGTGTGGGGGATCGCCGCGCTCGCGGTCGCCGCGCTTTGGGTGCTCTACACGCGCACCCGCCTCGGGCGAGCGATGCGGGCCACCGCGGTCGACGGCGAGGCGGCGCGCCTGGTGGGCATCGACACGCGGCTCCTCGTGACGGTGAGCTTCGGACTCGCGGCGGTGCTGGGAGCGGTCGCCGGGCTGGTCGTCACGCCGCTCACGCAGACCGCGTACGACGTCGGCGCGGCGATAGGGCTGAAAGGCTTCGCGGCCGCGATCCTCGGCGGGCTCGGGAACCCGGTCGCCGCCGTGGTGGGAGGCATCGTCCTCGGGCTGCTCGAGAGCCTGTCGGTCGCGTTCATCAGCTCGACTTACAAGGATGCGATCGCGCTGGCGGTGCTGCTCCTGGTGCTATTCCTGCGGCCGTCCGGGCTCCTGGGGCGGACCAGGCGGGAGAAGGTCTAGAGCGTGTCGCGCCTGCGGACAGCCCTGCCCGCCGTAGCCGTCGCGGCCGCCGTGCTCGCCCTGCCGCTCTTCGTGCACGACCGGTACCTGCTCAAGGTGCTGTCGTACGTCGGCATCGACGTGGTCGTGGTGCTCGGGCTCGCGTTGCTCTTCGGGTTCGCGGGCCAGATCTCGCTCGGGCAGGCCGCGTTCTTCGGTATCGGGGCGTACACGAGCGGCGTGCTGGTGGCGGTGCACGGATGGCCGTGGGTCGCCGGCGTGGCTGCGGCTGTTGCCGCGTCGGCCGCGGCGGGCGCGCTGCTCGCGCTTCCGGTCGGCCGGCTGCGAGGGCACTACCTCGCGATGGCCACGCTCGGCTTCAGCGAGATCGCGCTCGTCGCGTTCACCGAGCTGAAGGGGCTCACGGGCGGCACGGACGGCCTCTCCGGCATCCCGTACCCCGCGCTCGGCCCATTCGCGGCGCGCACGCCGGGCGCCAACTACGTGCTCGTGTGGGGCGTTGCCGCCGTCGCGTACGTCGTCGCCGCTAACGTGGTCGCGCTGAGACCCGGCCGGGCGCTGCGCGCGCTGCACGGCTCGGAGAACGGCGCGCAGGCGTGCGGGATCGACGTCGGCCGGACGAAGGTGGTCGCGTTCAGCGCCGCTGCCGGGCTCGCGGGGCTGGGGGGAGCGCTGTACGCGCATCTCGTCGGCTTCATCTCGCCCGGCAGCTTCACGCTCGAGCTGTCGATCCTGCTCGTCGCGATGATCGCGCTCGGCGGGATGGGCTCGCTCCCCGGCGCCGTGCTGGGCGCGGTGCTCCTCGGCATGCTGCCGTACCTGGACGCGGTGGTGCCCGGGCTTCCGAAGTCGGCGGTGGAGGTGCTCCAGAGCTGGGAGGCGGACATCTACGGCCTCGTGCTCATCCTCGTCATGCTGTTCATGCCGCGCGGGATCGCGGGGGCGCTCCGCAGGCTGCGGCGCGAGCGGGGAGGGGAGCGATGAGCCTTCTCTCCGCGCACGGTCTCACCCGGCGCTTCGGCGGCCTCGTCGCGGTCGACGACGTGAGCCTCGAGGTCTTCGAGGGCACCATCCTCGCGCTGATCGGGCCGAACGGGGCGGGCAAGTCCACGCTCTTCAACCTGCTGACCGCGTTCGACAGGCCGAACGCCGGGACCGTCGTCTTCGACGGGCGCGACCTCGCCGGCATGCCGCCGCACAGAGTCGTGCGCCTCGGACTCGCGCGCACGTTCCAGAACACGCAGCTGTTCGAGGAGATGACGGCGCTGGAGAACGTGTTGACCGGCGCGCACACGCAGACACGCACGGGATGGGCGCGGGCGGCGTTGCGCCTTCCCGGCACCGGACGCGAGGAGCGTCTCGCGCGCGAGGAGGCCCAGCGGCTGCTGCGGCTCGTCGGCCTCGCGGAGGTCGCGCACGTGCACGCGTCGGATCTGCCGCACGGCACGCGGCGGCTGCTCGAGGTCGCCCGCGCGCTGGCGTCTCGCCCGCGCCTGCTGCTGCTCGACGAGCCCGCGGCCGGCCTCAACAACGCCGAGACGGAGCAGCTCGCCCGCGTGCTGCGGCAGCTGCGCGACGGCGGCGTCACGCTGGTGGTCGTCGAGCACGACATGGGGCTCGTGATGGACGTCTCGGACGAGATCGTCGTGCTCAACGAGGGGCGGAAGATAGCCGAGGGGCCGCCGCTGCTTATCCAGAAGGACCCCGCCGTCATCGCTGCGTACCTCGGAGAGGAGCAGCTCGATGCTTGAGGTCGCCGGCCTCTGCGCGGGCTACGGGCACGTCCGGGTCCTCGAGGACGTCTCGCTCAGCGTCGGCGAGGGCGAGTGCGTCACCGTGATCGGCGCGAACGGGTCGGGCAAGTCGACGCTGCTGAAGACGCTCGGCGGCCTGCTCCGGCCGTCGGCGGGGCGCGTGGCGCTCGAGGGGGCGGACGTCACCGGCACCCCGGCCGAGAAGCTCGTCCGGCGCGGCGTCGCGCTCGTCCCCGAGGGGCGACGGCTGTTCGGCCCGATGTCGGTGGCCGAGAACCTCGCGCTCGGCGCGTACTCGCGCGGTAAGGCGTCGACGGCCGAGGACCTCGAGCGCGTCCACACGCTGTTCCCGGTGCTGGCCGAGCGCGCGTCGCAGCCCGCCGCCACGCTCTCCGGCGGCGAGCAGCAGATGCTCGCGATCGGCCGCGCGCTGATGTCGCGCCCTCGGCTGCTGCTGCTCGACGAGCCGTCGCTCGGGCTCGCGCCGAAGGTCATCGCGTCCATCTTCGCCGTGCTCGAGGAGCTGCGCGCGGCGGGGCTGACTATACTGTTGGTGGAGCAGGACGCGCGCCTCGCCCTGCGACATGCGGACCGCGGGTACGTCATGCGCACCGGGCGCGTGGTGCTCTCCGGTCGCGCCGCCGAGCTCGCCGCGAACGACGACGTGCGGCTGATCTACCTCGGCGGAGGGTACGGAAGGGACACGGCCGGATGATCTGGAATCCCGAGTACGAGCAGATGGACCGAGCGCGGCTGGGGCAGCTGCAGACGCGCCGGCTCCGGTCGACGGTCGAATGGGCGTACGAGCGTGTCCCGCGCTATCGCGAGGAGATGGACGCGCGCGGCGTGAAGCCCAGGGACGTCCGGTCCGTCGAGGACGTCCGGTTGCTGCCGTTCACGGACAAGGCGGCGCTGCGAGACACGTACCCCTTCGGCATGTTCGCCGTGCCGATGGAGCAGGTCGTGAGGCTGCACAGCTCGTCGGGCACCACGGGCAAGCCGATCGTCGTCGGCTACACGCGCGGCGATATCAACACGTGGAGCGAGCTGTGCGCGCGCATCTCCGCGCTCGCGGGCGTGCTCCCGACCGATCGCGCGCAGATGGCGTTCCTGTACGGCATGTTCACCGGTGGCTGGGGCATGCACTACGGTCTCGAGCGCCTCGGAGCCACGGTCGTCCCCGCCGGCTCGGGCAACACCGAGCGGCATCTGAT
>JAJZPX010000029.1 GCA_021811025.1 Actinomycetes bacterium | reverse complement strand
GAACCTCGAGCCTGACGGTGACGTCCTCGAACGGGAACTCGCGCCGGACCTCCTGGGAGCCGGACGCGGCCCGGGACGGGACGATCGCCGGCTCGATGACGCCGGTGAACGGAAGGGAGACCGGCAGCCGCGAGCAGCCTGCGGCGAGCAGCAGCGCCGCGAGCGAGAGCGCGAGGAGTGGCCGGGGACGGAAGCGCATGCTCGGGCTGAAGCACACGGGCTGCCAAGCGGCCCGCGCGGGGGAGCGCAACGCGCGCCTCACGCCCCCTTCAGCCTCTCGAACGCCGCCCTCATCTCGTCCGCCTGCCGCAGCCCCGCGAGCTCCGCGGCCTGCTCCTGGAACCCCTCGAGCGCGTTGAAGAGCCGGTCGAGCGGGTCGCGCGAGTACGTCGGCACGAGGAAGACGTGCGTGTGCGGGACGCGGCGCCCACGCGCGTACATCGTGACGCAGTCGGGCGAGAAGGCGCGGCGTATCTTCTCGGCCGTCGTCCTGGCGAGGCGGAAGACCGCGTCGGCCTCATCCTCGGCCAGCTCGTCCCACCACGGCACGTGCCGCCGCGGGACTACGAGGCAGTGCCCGCGGGCAAGCGGCTGGATGTCGAGCAGGGCGAACGCGAGATCGTTCTCGGCGACGATGAAGGCGGGCGCCGTCCCCTCGCCGATGTCGCAGAACGCACAGCCGTCGCTCATCGCGATCCTCCTCGCCCGCTCGTCGTGCGGTCGCGACAACTGTACTCCGAGAAGGGGCGCGACGGCGCGGCGCTACATCGCCATCCGGCGCAGACGCGCGATGCGAAGCGCGGGGTCCGGGTGCGTGTCGAACAGCCCCGCGAGCCATCCCCGCGTCCGGCCGTCCGTGCCGTGCAGCGGATTCGCGATCCACAGGTGCGACGTGGCCTTGTTGATGCGCCGCATCGACTGCGGGTCTGCGGTGATGCGCTCGAGCGCGTCGGCGAGGCCGTTAGGGTTGCGGGTGAGCAGCGCGCCGCTCGAGTCGGCGAGGAGCTCGCGCCGGCGCGAGATCGCGAGCTGGATGAGCAGCGCGAACAGCGGCGAGAGCAGGGCGAGGGCTATGCCGATGAGCAGCAGGATCGCGCCGGCCTGGCCGCCCTCGCCCTCGCCGCCCCCGCGCCGCCGGCCGCCGCCGAACCAGAACGTGTAGCGCAGGAAGAAGTCGGACATCAGCACGACGAAGCCGACGAGCACCACCACGACGCTTCCGAGCAGGATGTCGTAGTTGCCGACGTGCGAGAGCTCGTGAGCGAGCACTCCCTCGAGCTCGGGCTTGTCGAGCTTGCCGAGCAGCCCGGTCGTGACGGCGACGGCGGAGTGCCCGGGATCGCGCCCCGTCGCGAACGCGTTCGGGGAGGAGTCGTCGACCACGTAGACCCGCGGCATCGGCAACCCGCTCGCGATCGTCAGGTTCTCGACGAGGCGGTACAGCTCGGGCGCGTCCGCCTTGTGGACCTCCCGCGCCCCGGACACCGCGAGCGCCAACTTGTCGCTCCACCAGTACGAGCTGAAAGCCTGGACGGCCGCGATCACGATCGCCAGCGGCAGCAGCCACGGCAGGTCCAGCGCGACGCCGAAGACGTACCCGAGCGAGATCACCACCGCCACGAACAGCGTCATCACGACGACGGTGCGCCACTTGTTCGAGGATATCTCGGTGTAGATCGTCGCCATCGCTAGAACTTGACCTGCACGGGCTGCGCCTCCGCGCCCCCGGCCTCGATGAACTCGAACGGCTCGAAGCCCAAAGGCCGTGCGATGAGGTTCGTCGGGAACACCTGGGTGGCGATGTTGTAGTCGCGCACGTTGGCGTTGTAGAAGCGCTGCGCGGCCATGATCTTGTCCTGCGTGTCGGTCAGCTCGGCCTGTAGCGCGAGGAAGTTCTGGTTCGCCTTCAGGTCCGGGTAGTTCTCGGCGACGGCGAACAGCGACTTCAGCGTCTCCGTGAGCTGGTTGCTCGCGTTGACCTTGTCCGCGGCGGAACCCGTGACGAGCCCGGCCCGTTCGGCCGTGACCTTCTCGAAGAGCTCGCGCTCGTGCGAGGCGTAGCCCTTCACGGTCTCGACGAGGTTGGGCACGAGCTCGTAGCGGCGCTTGAGCTGGACGTCGATGTCGCTCAGCGCCTCCTGCACGCGATTCCTGCGCCTGACCAGCCCGTTGTACATGACGATCAGCGCCAGCGCGAGCAGCACCACGATCGCCAGCACGATCCACAACGCAACCATCACGACCCCTCCCGATCGCGCGCCATACCATCACGAGACCACTTCCCCGTGCGAGCCGCCCCGCAATCCGCGGGAGGTGCCGGCGCGCTACTGCGACGGCGGCCTGGCGTTCACGTGGCAGTCGGCGCAGAAGACGGGCGAGTGGCATTCCTCCAGGCACGACGCGGCGCCCCTCTTCTCCACCTCGAGGAAGTGCTGCTTCACCCACGTGCCCTTCGACGGGTCGTACGCCTGGTGATGGCACATCGCGCACATGTCGGGCTGGCCTCCGTGGCACTGCACGCACACCTGACGGTCGCGCTTGGCGTACGCCGGGTGACCCGAGGCGTGCGCCCACCCCTTCGGGTGCGGCATCGGCAGGCCGTGGCAGCCGTCGCAGAAGGTCTTCGCGTGGCACATGCCGCACTGGCGCGGGTCCGTCAGCGCCACCTTCCCGTGCCCGCGCTTCCACTGCGAGGTCTTGTGCGACGCTGGAAGCAGCTGGAAGTCGGAGGGGTGGCAAAGCGTGCACGTCGCAGGAGCCTTGGCGCCCTTTCCCGAGCCGTGGCAGGTGAAGCACTGCCCCATGAAGGACAGCGCGGTCCCGCGCGACGGGCTCGGGTGCGCGACGGTGACGTGGCACGAGACGCACGAGCCGTTGCGCTTCGCGTGCTTCGGGTGGTCGATGAGGATGCCCAGGCCCGCCGTGGGCTTGCGGTTCGGGTCGTGGCATTGCAGGCAGACGGCGTCCGGCATCGGCGCGACCCCGGGGGGACGCGAGTCGACGGGGACGGTGAAGCCGCCCGCGAAGTGCTTGGCGACGTCCCGGCCGAGGAGACGGCCGCGGTCGTACAGCGCCTGCGGCAGCGCGTACCACGGGTGCGGGGACACGTGGCACGACACGCACGCGACGCGCACGTGCGGGGACGTCTTCCAGGCCGCGGCCCTCGGCGCCATCTCGTGGCACGCGGCGCAGAGCGCGGGCGACGACGTCAGCCGGTCGGCGCCGAGCAGCAGCAGCGCCACGGCCACGGCGATCGCGGCGGCGATCGCGAGGCGCCGCCGCGCGCGCGGACGGGGCGGGAGCTTGCGCACTTCGGCCAGACGCGCCGGCTCCTCCTCGTCAGGCAGCGGCAGCGGAACTATCGAGGCGTCCACGGCCCGTCACCTACTGCACGAGTTTCAGGGAGGGGTCGAAGTTCAGGCTCGGCACCACTCCGTGACAGCGGATGCAGAAGTCCGAGGTGTGGCACGCCTCGCAGTTGCGATGCTTCGCCACGGCCGCACCGTGCTGGGAGCGCCAGTCGGTCCCGTGGGACCGCGGGCGCTTGGCGTGGCAGTCGGCGCACCAGTGCCGGGTCCACGCGTGGCACTTGTTGCAGTCCGCGCTCGCCTTCTGCGAGTGAACGACGAGCCAGTCGGCGGCGCGATGGGTCAGCGGCTCGACCTTGTCGGTGTGGCACGTCGCGCACGCGTTCTTCGCCGTATGACCGTCGTGGCAGCGCAGGCAACCGGCCATCGTCGGCTTGTTATTTCCCTCGGGGCTCTTCTCGTGGACGAGATAGCGGTGACAGTCGATGCAGTTCACCTTCAGCACCTGCACGTGCGCCCGATGCGGGATGTTGAGGTCGCCGCTCGGCGAGACCGTGCGCCAGTCCGGGTGGCAGCTGCGGCAAGCCTCGTTCGTCGGCTTGTCGAACAGCTTGGGCTCCCGTCCCGGGGCCACCATCGAGAGGTAGAACTCGCCCACCATCTTCAGGTCGTATGACGTCCGCGGGATCACGCCCGGCGGCACGTGGCAGCTCTGGCACGCCACCTTCGCGTGCACCGACTGCGACCAGGTGCGGTACTGCACGTCGAGACGAGCGTAGCGGTCGAGGAAGCCCGGCTGCGTCGCGATGTATCCCGGCCCGAGGACGAGGACGGCGAACGCCGCCGCCGGGATCCCGACGCGCACCGCCAGCCGCTTCCAGCCGGAGCCGCCCAGCCGGTACAGCCACGACAGCACCCGTCGCACCCTGCTGCTCTGTGTCGCCTCTTCACTCAAGTCCGGTCGTCCTTCGTCCTGCGCGCTCTACGCGCGTCAGTGGCAGTTCTTACAGAACTTCGCCATCGAGTGGCATACGAGACAGCCGTCGCCGCGCTGCCTGGCCTCGGCGGCGTGGTTCTCCTTCCAGTTGCCGACGTGGGTGGGCGGCCGCTTCTTGTGGCAGTCGCCGCAGTAGTCCGGCGTCCAGTTATGGCAGGAGCCGCAGTCGATCGTCTTGGACCTCGCGCCGTGGACCTGGAGCCAGTCGGCCTGCTTGTGGCTGTCGGGCACCGCCTTGCGCGTGTGGCACTTGTCGCACTTGTTGGTGGCCTTCTCGCCGTCGTGGCACTTCAGGCACGTAGCCATCTCGGGGCTGTTGAACCCTCGCGTGTTCGCCGAGTGCACGAGGCTCTTGTGGCAGAAGACGCACTGGATGTGCAGCACCTCGACGTGCGCGCGGTGCGGGATCAGCAAGTCCCCGTTCGGCGAGACCTGCCGGTAGGCGGTGTGGCACTTCTGGCACGCCTGCCGGTCGGGCGCCTGGAGGAGGTTGGTCGCCTTCGGCCCGAACAGCAGCTGGGAGTAGAACGCCGGGACCGATCGCGCCGCGAACGACAGGAACGATCCGGCGCCTGGATCGACGTGGCAGTCGATGCAGCTCATCTTCGCGTGGGTCGACGTCCGCCAGTGGTCCATGCGCACGCGCAGATCCGGGTAGCGGCCGTAGTAGCCGGGCTGCAGCGTCGAGAAGACGGGCAGCACGAGCAGCACGACGACGGCGAGCACCGCCGCGGCCGCCAGCAGCCGCCGGCGCTTCCGCGCGGGCTTCTCGACCGATCCGCTCTCGCTGCGGCCACGAGGCACCTAGCGCATCTCCTTGAACTGCTTGTGGCACTCGTCGCAGAAGGACTGCTGGTGGCATTCGGGCGTGCAGCGCCACTCGTTGCCCTTCGCCACGTTCTTGTGAGTGCCGATCCACGTCGTCGTCGAGCCGTGGAACGCGGGGCGCTGCGCGTGGCAGTCGCGGCACTGGGCGTCCGAGACGTGGCACTTCATGCACTGCGACTGGTCCTTCTGCGCCAGCGCGCCGTGCTTGTCGATCCAGTCCGGCTTGACGTGCTGCCCCTGGATCGCCTGCAGGCCTGACTGCACGGCGGGACCCGCCACGTTCGGCTGCTTGCCGGTGGTGTGGCACTGCCGGCACTGCGAGATGTCGTGGCACGACTCGAGGCACCCGTTCGCGCCCGACGCCTGCACGGCCTTCGGGTGGTCCGCCTTCCAGTCACCCGTGTCGAGGGAGTGGTGACACGTGGGGCACTGGTCGGTCGTCTTCGTGCCGACATGGCATCCGTAAGCGACGCAGACGCCGGAGAACGGCATCGTCTGGTGCTTCCGCATGGTCGTCTCTTCATGGGCCGTCCACTTGTGGCACGTCACGCAGTTGCGCGTCTCGGACGCCACGCGCAGGTGCGCGGGATGCGGGACCTTCGCGGTGCGAGAGGCGTCGTCGCTCCAGTCGTTGAGGTGGCAAGCGAGGCAAGCGTCGCGAGTGGGCGCGTCGAACTTGGTGAACGCCGGCGTCTTCTGGTTGCCGAGAAGACCCGCGTAGAAGTCCGCCGCGGTCGCGAGGTCGCGGACGACGGGGTTGCGCTTGTCCACGTGGCAGCCACTGCACGGAACGTCCTTGTGGCTGGACGTCCGGAGGCTGTCGTAGTCCTGCGACAGGCCGTGGTACCGCGAGAAGAACGCAGGCGAGTCCGCGGACACCACCGGCACTCCGACCAGCAGCGCAGCAGCCGCCAGCACCGCCACGGCGATCAGCGGGACGATGTTGCACGAGATGATCTCGCCGACCTGGCGTACGATCCGTTCGCGTCGCGTCATGGCGCTCACCTGACCTCCGCCAGCACGTCGGCGGACGCCTCGGCGTCCAGCGCCTTGAGTTCCTCGTCGACGTCGACGGCGTGTTCGCCTTCATCGTGCTCGGGCACCTTGAGCGGGAGGACCTTCGCCGCCAGCGTCATCATCAGCATGCCGAGCGCGAGTATGCCGAGCGCGAGGAGCACCTCGATCAGGCTCGGCGCGTACGGCGGGCTGTACTGGCCGAGCGGGTTGATCGCGAAGCCCATCGCCATGAGCGAGTAGCGCTTGAAGTAGACCGCCACGACGTACATGGCCGACGCGGTGATCTGCACCGCCGGCAGCCCGCGCGTGCGGCGCGGCGCGAGCAGGGCGAACGCCCCGAGCCCCAGTACGAACACGGGAATCAGCGCGAACCAGTACGGACCGGTGAAGAACAGGGAGAACCTGGCCACGTGGCCCGGCTTGGCCGACGTGGGCCAGAAGACGGTGAGGACCTCCACGAGCAGGAAGAACTGGTCGATGATCATGACCGTCGCGAGCAGGGTCGAGAGGCTCCTGAACATGCTCGGCCGGAACTCGAGGATCTTGAGCCGTTTGAAGATGTAGGCGCTGATGAGCAGCAGCGCGATACCGGAAGCCGTCGCGGACGTCAGGAAGATCGGGGTCATCATCGCGGAGTTCCAAAGCTCGCGCGACTTGTTCATCGACAGGACGAACGCGGTGGTCGTGTGGAGGTAGATGGCGAGCGGCAGGGCTATGAGCGTCATGCGGTGCGCCCACTTCTCCCCGCCCTTGCCCGTGATCAGTATCCACAGGTCGACGAAGCACACGATCATGTAGATGTTCGCCGCGCTACCGGTGTAGACGAACGGCGACGTCGGGTTCGGCGTGAGCAGCATCCAGATGGCGCGCCACGGGCGTTCCATGTCGGTCACGATGCCGAGCAGCGCCATCATCACGAGCAGGCCGGCCTGCAGCACCGCCAGCCGAGCCAGCGGGTGGAACTGTTTCGCGCCGAAGAGGTGCACGCTCGCGTACACGACGAGGCCGCCGGCCGCCAGGCCGACGTAGTACATGTAGTCGACGAACCAGAGCCCCCACGGGTAGTTGTCGCGCATCGCCATGACCGCGCCCCCGTGCTGCAGCTGCGAGACGTACGCCATGCCGCCCATCGCGAGCACTGTGAGCAGCAGCGACACGAACGCCCAATACCGCGGGCTCGCGCTGCGGAGCGCTCCGAGGTCGAAGTCGATCCCGATGAAGCGCACGACTCCGGGGCGTCGCGCCGAGAGCTCCTGCACCGCCATCACCCCACGTACCAGATCATCGGTTCGGTCCCATCCTCTTCCTTCAGCCGAATGACTCGACGCGTCTTGAGCAGCACGGAGACCTCGCTGTCCGGGTCGTTCAGGTCGCCGAATTTCCTCGCGCCTACCGGACACGCCTGGACGCACGCCGTGGTCATGCCGTTGCGCGTGCGCTGGATGCACCACGTGCACTTGTCGACGACGCCCGCGCGCTCCTCGACCGGCACCTTCGGGTTGCGCTCCGCCTTGGGCACGTCGGGCTCGACCCAATTGAAGTGCCGTGCGCCGTACGGGCAGGTCACGATGCAATTGCGGCACGCGATGCACTTGTCGTAGTCGATGACGACGATCCCGTCGGGCTCCTTCCACGTGGCCTTCACGGGGCAGCCGTAGACGCACGTGGGCTTCGCGCAGTGCATGCACTGGACGGGCAGGTACCACTTGTCGGGCTTGCCGCCCTCGCCGTAGTCGAGCACGGCGGTCTCGAGGTCGATCTCGCCCTGCTCCATCTCGAGGACCTGGATGTAGGTGAAGCCGGAGTCCCGGCCGATGTTGTTCTCCTCGACGCACGCGTAGACGCACTTGCGGCACCCGATGCAGGCTTTGGTGTCGATCACCATCGCCCACTTCTGTTTGCCTGCGGGGTCGGCGTACCACACCGGCTTGCCCGGGTAGTTGATGGGCTGGTCCTCCTCGATGATCTTCTCGATGCCCTCGGCGGACGCCGAAGCCGCTTCCGGCTCGCCCGTCGCGGCGCCGGCCGAGCTCGGCGCGGCCGAGAGCAGCGCCGGGACCACCCCGGCCGCGAACATGCCCGCCACGGCACCTACGCCCTCGAGGAAGCGCCGCCGCGACAGCGTGGTCGCGAGCGCGTCCTCGGGCGCGCTCGCGACGGCGTCCTGCGGGCGCGCCGCGCTCGGCTCCTCGGGCGCCTCGGGCGCGTGCGCCGCGCTCGGCGCCTCGGCGCCGCTTTCGATCGGGAGCTCCTCGGAGTGATCGCTCATCGCTTCGGCCTTCCTACGATCAGCGTGCCGGCGATCCCGGCGGACAGCGTCGCACCGACGGTGGCCGCGACGACCAGCCACGACGGCGTCTCGACCGGGGGCGGGACGGGCGCCGAGGCGAGCGGCACGAACGCCTTTCGGTCGGAGACGGCGCGAACCTGGAAGCCGGTCCCCTCGAACGGGAGCAACGGCGACGCGTAGACGTACGCGGGGGTGTGCGGGTCGTGGCAGCCGGCCGAGGTGCACTTCGGCTGGTGCTTGCCGTGCGTCCCGGCCTTGAAGTCCTTGTACTTCTGCTCGTGGCACCGGTAGCACACCAGCGAGACGTCGCCCGTGATGTCCACGAGGCTCCCGTCCACCAGCTTGAGCTTGCCGGGGTCACTGGCCGGATCGTCGTGGCAGACGAGGCACGCCTGCGTCCCCTGGCCGAGCTTGTCGTGGGACTCCAGGACGATGTCGTGGCCCGTGAAGCCGTTCGGCAGAGGCTTTGCTGGCTTGCCGTCGGGTCCGAGCGTCACCGGATGGCAGCTCGTGCACGGGTAGAAGAGCGGCTCTCCGAGCGAGGCGTGGCCCGCGAAAGCGGGAGCTGCGGGGGACGCCAGCGACAGTGCGAACGCCGCGGCGACGAACGCCGCGGCGGCGAGGAGGCGCAGGAACGCGATTCGTGTCTTCGGATGCACCCTTCACACCACCGGGACGAGGAGTCAGCTGCTGGTCAGGCACGACACTAGCAGCGGTCGCCGCCGCCCGGATTCGTTACTTGTTTGCTTCACATTAGGATTGTGTTAGCGGACATACGCGCGACTCGCGGTATCCTGCTCCGCGTAGGGTCGCGCCAAGAAGAAAGCGCACGCAGATGAGCAGCGTCCTCGTAGTAGACGACGAAGAGCCCGTCCTGAAGATCGTCTCGTACGCCCTGACGCAGGCCGGCTACTCGGTCCACACGGCGGGGGACGCGGCGGGCGGCGAGTTCATGTTCTCCGAGGTGAAGCCGGACGTCGTGATCCTCGACGTGATGCTGCCCGGGAAGTCCGGGCTCGACGTCGCGCGGGACATTAGGGCGCAGTCTAACGTGCCCATAATCATGTTGTCGGCCAGAGGCGACGAGGTCGACCGCATCCTCGGGCTGGAGTTCGGCGCCGACGACTACGTGACCAAGCCCTTCTCGCCACGCGAGCTGGTGAGCCGCGTCAAGGCGATCCTTCGCAGGGCGGGCGGCGGGCGGGACGAGAAGGAGCACGTCCGCATCGGCGAGCTCGAGATCAACACGCGGTCGCGCGAGGTGACGCTTGCGGGCCAGGACATCCATCTCACGACGTCGGAGTACGCGATACTCCTTCACCTCGCGTCGCGCGCGGGCGCCGCCGTCTCGCGGCAGTCGATTCTCGAGGCGCTGTGGGACCAGGCTCCGGTGGGCGACGAGCGCGCGATAGACGTGCACATCCACAACATGCGCGAGAAGATCGAAGAGGACCCCAAGTGCCCGACGTACCTGCTCACGGTACGCGGCTACGGCTATCGACTGAGGGAGCCATAGGTCCGGCATGTTGCGACGCCGAGGCTCGATCCGCCTGTGGCAGACCGAGCTCTTCATCATCGTCATCGTCGTCGCGATATTCATCCTGTCCGTCTCGCTCACCGCGGGCCTCAGGGCGACGCTGACCGACATGGCGGAAGCGAGCGAGCTGCGCAACGCGGCCGCGCTCGCCCGGCAGATCGAGCTGGAGCTGCCCGTCACCGTCGAGAGCCTCGACAAGATGCGCGACGTCGTGGCGAAGTACCGGGGAATCTACGGGTCGGGCATCTGGGTGTACGACCGAGACGGTGTCCTGCTCGTGTCGTCGTACGACACCGCTCCCGCGGATTCCGCGCTCGCATCCGCTCGCGAGGGGGGTCTGGACGAGAGCAGGCCGTACGCCGCGATGGACATGCAGCCGGGAGGCCGGGTGATCGCGGCACAGGCGCTGCACGGCCCGAACGGGGCGCGCGAGGGGGTCGTCGTCACCGCGAGCAACATCTCGGACGCGCTCGACATCCTCCAGTCGGTCCGGGACCGCCTGTGGATCACGTTCTGGGTCTCCCTCGGGCTGGCGGGCCTGGTCGGATTCGCGTTCTCCGAGCTCATCTCGAGACGGATCCACGCGATGTCGGGCGCGGCGGCGGCGATCGCGGACGGCGACTTCGAGCAGCGCCTCACCGTCGGCTTCGTCCCCGACGAGATCCAGGACCTCGCGCTGTCGTACAACAGGATGGCGGGACGGCTGGGCGAGACGTTCGGCGAGTTGGAGGAGAGCCGTCGCGAGATCGCGGCGGTCGTCCATTCGATGGCCGAGGGGCTCGTCGCGTTCGATTCGACGGGAGCGGTGCGCGTCGCGAATCCCGAGGCGCTGCGGCTCCTCGGGCTGGGCGAGGAGGACCCCGGTCGCGTGCCGTCCGAGGATGTCACGCGGGAGCCGGCGGTGCTCGAGATCGCGCGCGAGGGCCTGTCGGGCAAGAGCGGTGCGCGGACCGCCACGCTCGGGCAGCACGTAGTGCTCATGCACTGCACGCCCCTCCTGCGCTCCGACGGAGGCGTCGACGGCGCCGTGCTGCTGCTCGCGGACGTGACCGAGCGGCATCGCGTCGAGGAGGCGCAGCGCCGGTTCGTCGCCGACGCCAGCCACGAGCTGCGGACGCCGATCACGGCGCTGAAGGGGCTGCTCGAGCTGCTCGTCGACGGCGCGAAGGACGACCCCTCGGTGCGCGACGACTTCATGCGAGTCCTCCAGGCCGAGGCCGACCGCATGGCGCGCCTCGTCAACGACCTGCTCACGCTCGCGAAGCTCGAGGCCGGGAGCATCGATCTCGACGTGGCCCCGCAGTGGGCGACGGACCTGCTCCACGACGTCACGGCGGTGATGGGCACGCTGGCGGCGGATGCCGGGATCACGCTCGCGGTCGAGATCCCGGACGAGGGGACGCGGGTGCTGGCGGATCGCGACCGGATCGTGCAGGTGCTGATGAGCTTCACCGACAACGCGCTGAAGCACTCTGCACCGGGGTCGACGGTGAGCCTGCGCGCGCAACGGAACGGCGACGCCGTCGTTCTCGCCGTCGCGGACGAAGGGCCGGGCATCGCGCCCGCCGATCTCGACCGCGTCTTCGAGCGCTTCTACCGTTCCGACGCCGCTCGCGAGGGCGGCAAGGGTGCCGGCCTCGGACTTGCCATCGCGAAGGAGATCGTCGAAGCGCACGGCTCCGAGATACATGTGGCGTCGGAGCCGGGGACCGGGACGAGGTTCTGGTTCGAGCTGCCCGCGGCGTGACCCGCCGCCGTCGGCCGAAGCCTTGACCTCCGCGACGCGGGTCGACCTTCACCGAATCCTAACGAGACTCAAATCGTTCCCAAACCTCGTATCACCTTTCACGGCCGATATTCTCTCCAGGACCTTAACTCGTCGATTCGACGTAATTGGAGGGAGAGAGGATGTCGCCCATCCTTGCGGGAGTCCTCATGGTCACAGGCATCGCGCTGGCGGCGGTCGTCACCATAGCGACGCCCGTGCTCCTCTTCGTGATACTGCGCGAGATCTTCTTCGTGAAGGAGACCGGGAGCGGCCGGGCCGACGACGAGCCGTCGACGGTCTCGATCGCGATGAAGCGGGGCGGCGCCCGGGCGTTCGTGCTGTCAGGCGGCGTCTTCTGGGCGCTGGCGAGCTTCGCCGGCCTGTACTCGTACCGCCAGACGGGCCTCGGCTCGTCGCTGATGGCCGCGCTGTACCCGCTGGGAGCGTGCGTCGTGACCCTCGTCGTCGGCTGGTACTTCGAGCGAATCGTCTCCGTGCTCCTGGTGCTGGGCGCGCAGGCGGTGATCGTTTGGGGCGTGCTGTACCAGTTCGAGCTCGGCGTGTGGGTGCTCATGACGCTGGCGCTCATCGGCCCCATGCTCACGGCCGCCGTGCTGTTCTGGCTCGCATCCGGCGACCAGGAGGCGTTCGAGCACGCGTTCCGCGCGCGGCCCGAACTCCATCTGCTCTTCTCGGC
>JAJZPX010000028.1 GCA_021811025.1 Actinomycetes bacterium | reverse complement strand
CGGAGAGCCCGGGGTGCGGCGTGATCGTCGGCTACGACACGCGGTTCGAGGCCGGGAGCTTCGCGTCGGCGGCCGCCGAGGTTCTCGCGGCGCACGGCCTTCACGTCACGCTCTCGGACCGCGCCGTCCCCACGCCCACGCTGTCGTGGGCCACGGACCGCTCGGACGCCGCCTTCGGCGTGATGCTCACGGCGAGCCACAACCCTGCGGAGTGGTGCGGGTTCAAGATCAAGACCTCCGACGGGGGCAGCGCGCCAGCCGAGCTGACGAAGCGGGTCGAGGCGGAGATGCCGGACGAGCCGCCGGCGAGCCGCGGCGACTACGAGACCCGCGACATCGTCACCGCGTACGTCGAGGACCTGAAGTCGCTCGTGGACGGCGAGGCGATCCGCGCAGCCGGCCTGCGCGTGGTGGTCGACCCGCTGTTCGGCGCCGGGCAGGCCTTCCTCGCCGGCGCGCTCACGGACCTCGGCTGCGAGGTCGTGGAGCTCCACGGCGAGCCGAACCCCGGGTTCGGCGGCCTGCACCCGGAGCCGATCCCGCCTTGGGTCGACGAGGCGTCGGCGCTCGCGCGCGACGGCGAGTTCGACGCGGGCTTCTTCACCGACGGAGACGCCGACCGCATCGGCGCGTGCGACTCGTTCGGAGAGTTCGTCGACTCGCACAGGATCTTCAGCCTCGTGCTGCGGCACCTCGTCGAGGACAAGGGGCGGCGGGGCACGGTCGTCAAGACGCTGACCACATCCGTCATGCTCGACCGCCTCTGCCGGCACTTCGGCCTGACCTGCGAGACGACGCCGGTGGGGTTCAAGTACATCTACGAGAAGATGGTCGCCACCGACGTGCTCATCGGCGGCGAGGAGTCCGGCGGCATCGGAGTCCCCTCGCACCTGCGGGAGCGCGACGGGCTGTACATGGCGCTGCTGCTGACCGAGATGATGGCGACGTCGGGCAAGGGTCTCGACGAGCTGCTCCGCGACCTGTTCGACCTCGTCGGCCGGATGGAGTACGGCCGGGTCGACTTGCGCCTCGACGAAGGGGTCGTCTCCGCGCTGCGGGCGAAGCTGCCGGGAGTCGCACCTTCCGGGGTGGCCGGGCGGCCCGTGCTCTCCGTCGACAGGACAGAGGGCGTGAAGCTCTGGTTCGAGGACGACGCGTGGCTGATGCTGCGCGTGTCGGGCACGGAGCCGCTCGCGCGGGTGTACGCCGAGGCGCCGACGCGCGAGCAGGTCGACGAGCTGCTGCGGGCGGGCAGGTCGCTGGTGCTGGGCGAGGAAACCCGGAGCGTGAGATGAGCGAGGAGCGGCAAGTCGTGGCCGAGGTGCTCGCGGAGCACGAGCGGATGGTGGCGGGGCTCGCGGGCCTCGAGCGCGAGCTGGCCGAGGCTGCCGCGATGCTGACCGGGTGCCTTCGCCGCGGAGGGCGAATCCTGGTATGCGGTAACGGCGGCTCGGCCGCCGACGCGCAGCACGTGGCCGCGGAGTTCAGCGGCCGGTTCCTCAAGGAGCGCGCACCCTGGCCCGCTCAGGCGCTGACGGTGAACGCCTCGGCGCTCACCGCGATCGGCAACGACTACGGCTTCGACGAGGTCTTCGCGAGGCAGGTGCGCGCGTTCGGCCGAAGCGGCGACGTCCTGATCGCGATCTCGACCAGCGGGAACAGCCCGAACGTGCTGCGCGCCGCCGACGCGGCACGCGAAGCGGGCGCGGGCACGATCGCCCTCACCGGCTCGGCGGGCGGCAAGCTCCGCGGCTCGTGCGACGTCACGCTGGCGGTGCCGTCGTCTTCGACGCCGCGGGTCCAGGAGGGGCATGTCGTGCTGCTCCACCTCCTGTGCCAGCTCGTCGAGGACGCGCTTTGCTGAACGAGGCGGTCATCCTTGCGGCGGACGCGCCGAGGATACTGACCCCTGTCGGCGGCCGCCCCTTCATCGATCATCTTGTGTGGAACGTGCGACGGCACGGGGTGCGCCGCGTGGTCTTCGTCGTCGGGCGAGCGGGCGAGCAGGTGGAGGCGCACGTTGGCGACGGAGCGGCGCTCGGGATCGAGCCGGGATACGTGCGGGGACCCGAGGCGATGGGCACTGTCGCCGCCGCGCAGCTAGCGCTTCCCGAGATCGCGGCCGGTCGCTTCCTGCTGCTCGACGGCGAGAAGCTGTTCGACCTGAACTACCTCGACCTCGCGCTGCTCGCGGATGAGACGGGCGCGGACGTCGCGCGCGCGCTGCACAGCGCCGACGATGGTGGCGCGTACGTTGTGCGCCTTGCCGCGCTCGCCTCGCTTCCCGACGGGGGCGGGCCGCTCGTTCCGCCCGCTGCGCGAGGGTCCGTCGTGGACCGCAGCTACGAAGGGTTCTTCCTCGACATCGGCGTGCCCGAGTGCCTGGAGGAAGCGCAGGCCGCGATCCCGGTCTGGCGCCGGAAGCCCGCGGTGTTCTTCGACCGCGACGGCGTCATCAACGAGGACGTCGGCTTCGCGCACACGCCCGAGGAGTTCCGGTTCCTTCCGGGCGCGCCGGAGGCGGTCAAGCTCGTGAACGACGCCGGCCTTCTCGCCTTCGTCGTCACGAACCAGACGGGGATCGGCCGCGGATACTACACGGAGGACGACTTCGCCGCGTTCACCGCCTGGGTCGCGGAGCGGCTCGCGGAGAAGGGCGCGCACGTCGACGCCACGTACTTCTGCCCGCACCACCCCACCGAGGCCCTCGGCCCGTACCTGCGGACCTGCGAGTGCCGCAAGCCCGCTCCCGGGATGCTGCTGCGCGCGATGGCGGAGTGGGAGGTCGACGTAGAGGCGTCCGTCTTCATCGGCGACAGGCCGTCCGACGCCGAGGCCGCGAGGCGCGCGGGGGTGGCTTCCGTCACGTACGTGGGCGGCGACCTCCGCGACCTGGTGCGTGACGTGCTTCACAATACCGCGAAAGCCTACCCGACGGAGCCGTAAGTGCGCGTGACGATGGTGAACAAGTACTTCTGGCCGCCCCACGTGGGGGGCGTCGAGCAGGTCGTCAACATGCTCGCGACCGGCCTCGCGGCGCTGCCCGGGATGGACGTGCGCGTGGTCGTGGCGAACGGGGGGCGAGAGACGGTGCGCGAGGAGCACGAAGGCGTCGACGTCCTCCGGCTCGGGCGGCTGTTCGAGCTGGCGTCGACGCCGGTTGCGCTCGGCATGCCCGGCGAGCTGCGCCGGGCGGGAGCCGGCACGGAGCGCGCCGACATCATGCACCTGCACTTCCCGTACCCGTGGGGCGATGTCTCGTGGCTTCTCGCCCGTCCGGGCGTGCCGACGGTGATGACCTACCACAGCGACATCGTCCGCCAGCGCCGCATGCTCGCGCTCTACCGCCCGGTGCTCGACGCGGTGCTCCGGCGCGTCGACCGGATTCTGGTGAGCTCCCCGCAGCTCGTCGAGCACAGCCCGTTCCTCGCGCCGGTCGCGGAGAAGTGCGTCGTGATCCCGTTCGGCATCCCCACCGAACGCTTCGCCCCCGCGCCCGGGCTCCTGGCCCGCGCCGCCGAGCTCCGTTCCGCTCACGACCGCCCGGTCGTGCTGTTCGTGGGGCGGCTCGTGTACTACAAGGGCGTCGACGTGCTCGTCCGTGCGATGGCCGACGTGCCCGCAGACCTCGTCTGCATCGGACGCGGCCCGCTCGAGCCGGAGCTTCGGGAGCTTGCGAGCGGTCTCGGCATCGCCGATCGCGTGACGTTCCTGCCGCCGCAACCGGACGAGGAGCTCGCCGCCTGGTTCCGCGCCGCCGATGTCTTCTGCCTCCCGTCGGTGGCGCGCTCGGAAGCGTTCGGGCTCGTCCAGATCGAGGCGCACGCATCGGGCACTCCCGTGGTGTCGACCGACCTGCCGACGGGCGTCCCGTTCGCCAACAAGGACGGCGTGTCCGGGCTGGTCGTGCCGCCCGGCGATTCCGGCGCCCTCGCGGCGGCGCTGCGACGCCTCGTCACCGAGCCCGACCTGCGCGCGCGCCTCGGCGAGCAGGCCAGGGAGCGCGCGCTCGCCGAGTTCACCGTGGAGCGGATGGTGCGCGATACTGTCCGGGTGTACGAAGACGTGCTCGGAGGAGGGGGCTAGGGTGTCGCGAGGCAGGTTCATCGCGCTCTCGCTGGCCCTCGACGCCGTGCTCGTCAACGCCGGCGTCGTCGTGGCGTTCCTCGTGCGCTTCGCCGGGAGCCTCCCGCGGTTCAACTTCGGGCCGTACGCCGGGCTCGTCCCGCTCATCACCGTGCTCTACCTGCTCGCCGGCTACGTCTACGGGGCTTACGAGCCCGAGAGGACCGAGAGCGCCTGGGCCATCGTCAACGTCGTCGTGCAGGCGGTGATCCTCGGGTCGCTGCTGACGCTCGCGGCGTTCTACGTCGCAGGCCCCGCGTTCGCGTCGTTCCCCCGGCTCGTGCTGCTGATCGCGTTCCCGCTGCAAGTGCTGGCGCTGTTGGGGTGGCGGCTCGTCGTCATGCGCGTCTCGCCCATCACCTGGCCCGAGCAGCGCGTGCTCGTCGTCGGCACGAGCGAGCTTGCGACCGAGCTTGCCGGCGAGCTGGAGCACCGCTCGCGCTGGGGGTATCGCGTCCTGGGCCTCGTCGCGCGCAACGAGGGCGAGGCGTCGGCGTCGCGCACGGCCGCCGCCGCGCCCTTCCCCGTTCTCGGCACGGTCGAAGGGCTCGCGTCGATCGTGGCCGAGCGGGAGGTCGACCGGATCATCGTCGCGTCGCCCGTCGCCCTGCGCGAGATCGTGGAGGACCTTGCGCTCACGGACGAGAGCGACGTGCGCGTGGACGTGATCCCCGAGCTGTACGAGATATTCATCGGCACCGTCGACTCGATCGTGGCGGACATCCCGCTGATGGAGATCACCCGCCGCACGGTCCCCGCCTGGTTCGGCGGCGCGAAGCGGGCGATCGACGCGCTCAGCGCGCTGCTGCTGCTCGTCGTGACCTCGCCCTTCATGCTGCTGGCGTCGCTCGCCATCCTGCTCACCTCGGGGATGCCCGTCCTGTTCGGGCAGGAGCGCGTGGGCAAGGACCTCAAGCCGTTCCGCGTGCTGAAGCTCCGGACGATGGTCAAGGACGCCGAGAAGCAGTCCGGGCCCGTGCTGGCGGCGCAGGACGATCCCCGGATCACCCCCGTCGGCCGCCTCCTGCGCAAGTTCCGGATCGACGAGCTGCCGCAGCTCGTCAACATCCTTCGGGGCGAGATGAGCTTCGTCGGGCCGCGTCCCGAGCGGTCGTTCTTCGTGGAACGGTATCTGCAGGAGATACCCGGGTACCGGGAGCGGTTCCGGATAAAGCCCGGCGTGACCGGGCTGGCCCAGGTGTCGGGCGGCTACGCCACGACGCCGGAGCGCAAGCTTAAGTACGACCTCATCTACATGTATCATCAGAGTCTGCTGATGGACACGCAGATCCTCGTCGAGACGTTGCGCGTGGTCCTCACAGGCAGAGGAGCACGCTAGGAGGCCTTCGGTGGCAAGTCCCAGGAAGAAGCGGTCGGCAGCGAGCCGCCCGTCGCAGAGCACGCCCGCGCCCGCCGCGGCCTCGAGCCGCTCGCCTCAAGCCGGGATGGACGTCTACGACAAGGTCGTATGGTACTGCCTTCACGCTCTCGTGATCCTCGTCCCGGTGGCGATGTCGAACCTGACGTTCCTCGGCATCGGCGGCGGGCTGCCGCTCTCGTACGACCAGTTCGACATCGCGAAGGTCTTCGTGATGCGCGCCGTCACCCTCATCGCGCTCGCCGCATGGGGCTGGAAGATGCTGATGAGCGGCGGCAGGATCAGGCGCACCAAGGTGGACTGGGTCATCGTCGCTTTCCTCGCGTGGGTCCTCATCACGACGCTGGTCTCCATCAGCCCGGCCACCGCCTTCTGGGGAAAGTACAGGCGGTTCGAGGGACTGCTGTCCTTCATCAACTACGCCGCCGTCTTCTTCCTCGTCGTCCAGACGGTCGACCGGCCCTCGCGCATCCGCTCGCTCGCGCGGTCGCTGTTCATAGGCGGCGTGCTGGTGGCGCTGTACGGTGTTCTCCAGGCGGTGGGGATCGACCCGATCCGCTGGGGCAGCCTGCCGTTCGAGGTCAATCGCAGCTTCTCGACCTACGGGAACCCCGACCTTCTCGGCGGCTATCTGATGTTCCCGCTGCCGGTAGCCGTCGGGCTGTGGCTGACCGAGGAGGACAACGTCTGGCGGCTCGTGTACGGCGCCGGCTTCGTCGTCCTGCTCGCCTGCTGGATCACCGCCTTCGTGCGCGGCGCGTGGATCGGCGGCGCGGTGGCTATGCTGCTGCTGGGGGCGGGCGCCGTCTTCCTGTACAGGCGCAAGGAGCTCACGCTGAAGCTGGCCGACGGCGTCTCAGGCGTCCTCGTCGTGCTTTTCGGCGGCGCGTTCGTCTACAGGAGCCTGCGCAGCGCGAACGCGGTCATGAACGTCGCGGCGCGGCTGAAGTCGATCTTCCAGTTCGGCGAGGGCAGCGCGAAGACGCGCTTCGAGATATGGCAGGCCGCGTGGGGCGCCATCAAGGCGCGCCCCGTCACGGGATGGGGCGCGGACACCTTCCGCCTCGTCTTCCCGAAGTTCAAGCCGCTCGCGTACACGAGAGACGCGGGGTACCTCTCGGTGGCGGACAACGTCCACGACTACCCGCTGCAGCTCGCGAGCGGGATCGGCATCCTCGGCCTCGCGCTCCTCTACGTCGGCGTGTTCGGGTCGGTGCTCGTGCTGTCGATGCTCGACATCGTCCGAAAGGCGAGCGGGCCCACGCGCTACCTGCTGTTCGCGTTCTGGGCGGGCGCGGTGGGCTACATCACGCACCTGTTCTTCGGCCTGTCGGTGACCGGCTCGACGGTCCTTCTGTGGTTCTGCTTCGGCATCCTGCTTTCCCCGTCCGCGACGAGCAGGGACGTCAAGGCTCCGGCGTGGGGGAGCATCGCGACCGTCGTCGTGCTGTCGGCCGCCGCCTTCGGCCTCGTGTACAACGTGCTGTACGTCGTGGCCGACAACCACTACCTCAGGGCACGCGTGTCCCAGAGCGGCGACGCGCGGGTGAACGAGGTGAAGGCCGCGCTGGCGCTCAACCCGTGGAACGACATGTACAAGGCCGAGCTCGGGCTGGCGTACCAGGACCTGATGGTGAGCTGGCTGCAGCAGGCGCAGCAGGCCGGCAACGACCAGCAGCGGATGCAGCAGGCCGCCGAGCAGGCGCGCCAGGCGTTCCGGGACAGCGAGACGGCGCTGAAGGGCGCGATCGCGTTCGTGCCCACCGAGTACGACAACTACGTCTTCCTCACGAACCTCTACAACCAGGCCGGCGCTTACTTCGACCGGCGGTACTTCGACGACTCGATCGAGCTGGCCCAGAGGGCGATCGACAACGTCGAGCCGTACGGGCCGGCCATCCGCTTCCAGCAGGGGCTGTCCTACCAGTACAAGGGCGACGACGCGAAGGCGATCCGGGCGCTGGAGGCCGCGGCGGCGCAGGACCCGGCGTACGGCGACCCTCGCCTGCTGCTCGCGCAGATATACCAGCGCAAGGGCGACCCGAAGACGGCCAAGAGCTGGTACGAGGCGGTCCTGAAGCTGGGCGGCGCATCGTATCAGACGCAGCAGGCGCAGCAGGGGCTCTCCGCGATCGAGTCCAGCCTCAACGCGACCGCCACGCCGGTGAAGAAGTGATCGAAGACGGAGATCGCGGCACTGGCCGCTGAAGCGACATGGATCAGCAGAGCGTTCCGCAGACCACGATAAACAGGCTCCCGATATACCTCAGGTGCCTGATCAGGGCGCAGTCGATGCGCATGCCGGTGATCAACTCCGTCGGCATCGCGGAGATGGCGGGGACGAACGCGCCGCAGGTGCGCAAGGACCTCAGCTACCTGGGCGAGCTGGGCACGCGCGGCATCGGCTACGACGTCGATGCGCTGATCGCGCACATCTCCCGCTTGCTGGGCCTCACGCGCGACCGCCGCGCCGCGATCGTCGGCTTCGGCCGGCTCGGGAGCGCTCTGCTCGGCTACCCCGGGTTCGGCGAGCACGGCTGCGCCGTGGTGGCGATCTTCGACTCGGACCCCGCCAAGATCGGCACGCTGCCGCTTGGGATCGAGATCCGCGACGTCGCGGACCTCGAGAGCGTGCTGCGTGAGTTGCTGGTCGACATCGCCATACTCACGACGCCGGTCGAGGTCGCCCAGACGATGGCCGAACGCGTCGCGGCGGCCGGGGTGACGGCGATCCTCAACTTCGCGCCGGTGCGCCTCGAGATCCCTCCGGAGGTCGCGGTCCGCCAGGTCGACCTCTCCACCGAGCTTCAGATACTCTCGTTCCATCTCGCCGAGCGAAGGAGGGTCGAGTGACGCAGGCCGACGCCCGAACGGACACAGAGCGGGCCGAAGCGCGGGCGCCCGAGGATCTCGTCCCGGCGTGGCTGGCCGTGCTCGTCCTGCTCCTGCTGCTCGCCGTGGTCGGAGTGGCGGGCTACGCCATCCGCGCTCGGCTGACCGACACGCGGCCCCAGAGCGCCGCCGACATCGCGCTGCGCAACGCCCAGGCGAACGTGGACGCTCATCCCGCGGACCCCCAGGCGCGCCTCGACCTCGGGTTTGCGAAGCAGCAGGCCGGCAAGTACGCCGAGGCGATCGCGGAATACGACGCGGTTCTCGCGAAGGACCCCGGCAACGCGGCGGCGCTCTACAACAAGGGCATGGCGCTGTTCCAGCTCAAGGACTCGAAGCAGGCCGAGGAGGTGCTGTGGAAGCTTCTCAAGGCGGAGCCGACGCACGCGCTGGCCGCGAAGGCCCTGGGCGAGTACTACGCGGGCAAGCATCAGTACCGCTCGCTCGTGGTCGCCGTCAAGCCGGCGGCTGACGCCCGCCCCGACATGGCGGACCTGCAGTACCTGATGGGCCTGGCTTACGAGAACTTGGATCACAAGGACTGGGCGACCGTCCGGTACCGTGAGGCGCTCAAGTACGTTCCGGACATGCCCGAGGCCCGCGCCGGTCTCGAGCGGCTGGGGGTGAAGCCGTGATCGACGAGATGCGAGAGGCGCCGCAGCCCTCCGGCGGCCCGATCGAGGAGCCGAACGCGACCCCGCTCGAGGCCGCTCCCGGGCGACGACGCGGGCTGTACCTCACGCCGCGGCAGGCGTTCACAGGCCTCGCGATCGTGCTCTTCCTCGCACTCATCGCCCTGCTCGTCTACCTCTTCCTCCTCCTGCAGCCGCGCGGCCTCGGCCAGCACGGAGGCAGCGCCGTGGAAGGCATCCAGCCTCTGTTCACGATCGAGGGCCCCGGCAGGGGCGCGCATCCCACGTTCAACCGGCCGCTCGGTGTGGCCTATGGCCCTGACGGCCGCATATACGTCGCCGACACCGGCAACAACCGCGTCTGCATGTTCGACTCGCACGGCGGTTTCCTCAAGGAGTGGGGCGGGTTCGGGGTCGCGAAGCCCGCGCCGGGCGGCACGTACAGCTGGAAGCCCGGGCGCCTGAACTTCCCCGCCGCGATCGCAACGGACGAGGACGGCCTGGTCTACGTGGCGGACTTCCGGAACGACTGCATCGAGGTCTTCGACGCCGACGGCAAGTGGCTGCGCCGCTTCCCCGACCCCACTCAGCCGGTGGGGAAGGGCAGCTCGGGCCAGGACGGCCGAGGGATCGCCGTCACGGCGCTCGCGGTCAGGGGCGGCAAGGTCTACGCGACGGACACGTACCAGGTGTTCGTGTTCTCGACGGACGGCAAGCTGCTCGCCCAGTTCGGCAAGCCGGGACGCGGCACCGGGGACCTCGACCACCCGAACGGCATCGCCGTCGGAGCGGACGGCACGGTGTACGTGAGCGACTCGAACCACGCGCGCGTCACCGCGTTCTCGCAGGACGGCAAGCCGAAGTGGAACGCCGGGCGCATCCCGTCGAGCATGAACGACACGTCGCCCTCGGCTTTCGAGCTGCCCCGCGGCATGTCGATGATGCCGAGCGGCGACGTGATCGTCGTCGACGTGTTCGCGTTCGACCTCGTCCGGCTCTCGCCCGAAGGAAGGGTGGTCGAGTCGTACGGGACACGCGGGGTGGCCCCCGGCGAATTCAACTTCCCGAACTCCGTCTCCGTGCTTGGCAGCACGCTTGCAGTTGCTGACAAGGAGAACAACCGCGTTCAGGCGCTGCGGCTCGTGAAGCGCTAGAATGACACGGTCGAGGGAGGGCAGCCTTCGGCCGAGTCACGGGATTGACAGCCCGCAAGGCAAGGTCCGCCGAATGAGATCCCGCACGATCATCTTCATAGCCGCCCTGCTCCTGGGGATACTGCTCGGAGCCGCTCCCGCGTTCGGGTACAACGAGGGAGGATCCGTCGACCCGTCGAAGACGGCGTGCGACTCGTGCCACGGCGGCGACTATCGAAAGGGACCTCACGGCGGCTACACGGACGGCACGAGCAAGTGCCAGACGTGCCACAGCGTGCACGACGCCCCCGCCGGGTCGGTCCTCCTCCTCGCAAAGCCGACGGTCTCCGACACGTGCTTCACGTGTCACGACGGCACCGGGGGGTCTGGGGTGTACGGCGTGATCGTGGCGCGCGGGCTGCCGCAGCCGCAAGGCGGGCACGCGGTCGACACGACGAACGTCGTCCCCGCGGGCGACCCGGTCACGGGAGGCCCTGCGACCCGGACGTTCGGGGGGCAGAACGGCAAGCTCTCGTGCGACGACTGCCACAGCCCTCACGACGCGGACACGGTGGCGCCGTTCCTCGGTGACAGGCTTCGCACCGCGGACGCCACCACCACGCAGCTCTCGGACCGGCTGCTGCGCCGCGTGCCGACCGGCGCGGCGTACAGCACCTCGCGGTACGGCTCCGACTGGTGCGTGGCTTGCCACACGGGTGCCGTCAACAGCGCCGGCGGGGCGCACAACCATCCGGCGGAGACGAGCGCGACGGCCGGCGAGTACACGTACGGAAACGTACCGAGCCTGGCGTCGACCACGAGCGCGAGCACCGTCCTCGCCCCGCTCGGCCGAAGCAACCTCGGCTACCTCATGCCCGACCCGAGGACGCCGGAGCAGCAAGGGCACGCACCGATCTGCCAGCAGTGCCACGAGGACTCGCGCAACGTCGGGCAGGTCGGCGCCGCCACCGACTTCTCGGTCACGCAGCCCGATGGGGCGTCGGCGTCCGACAACCCGCGCTTCCAGGCGTTCCCGCACGAGACCGTGAACTCGAAGATGCTGGTCGAGACCGGCGACGACCTCTGCACCAACTGCCACTCGCCGAGCCGGCTCCCGTAGCCGCGGCCTCGTCCCCCGGCATCCCCTCTTCCCGCACCGCCTCGGGCGCCATCCGCGCGTTCGCTCGCCGATGCCCGTGCCGTGACGAACGTCACAGCAGAGGGTGGCTCCGGGGCCGATAACGAGGTTGAATAGGCGTGTCGCGCGTCCCCGCGCGAGCGGACGGGGGAGGTCGTTCGGAGATGAGAATGCGTCGGCGCTGGGGAGGCCTCGTCGCAGCCGTCGCCGCCTGCGCGATCGTTGCGTCCCTCGGAGCGTCCGGTGTCGCGGCCGCCCTGGCGGGGCCCGTGTCCGTGCCTGGCGTGCGGCCCGAGAGCCCCGCCGTCTCCGGAGGCCGGCTCGTCTGGGCCGACCGCCGCTCGTCCCACTACGACGTCTACCTGTACGACGCTCCCACGCGTGCCACGCGCCGCGTCACCGGCGGCTCGGCCGATCACATCCAGCCCGCGATCTCCGGTAACCTCGTGGTCTGGACCGACTACCGCAACGGCGACGCGGACATCTACGGCTACGACCTCGCGGCGGGGACCGAGCGGCCGCTGGTGGTCGCGCTCGGCGATCAGGTGATGCCCTCGGTGTCCGGCAGGTGGCTGGTGTGGGAGGACCGCGGCAGCGGCTACTCGAGCTCCGTGCGGGCCCTGGACCTCTCCGTCGCCGGCGCCCGGCCGTTCAGCGTCTCCTCCTACGCGCGCTCGCCGCGGGTCGCGGGCGACCTGATGGTGTGGGAGGACACCACCAAGAGTGCGCCGGACGTCAAGGCTCGCAACCTCGCGACCGGTGCCAGGTACGACGTCGCAACCAGCTCCTTCGCCGAGATCCTCCCGGCGACCGACGGACGGTACGTCGCATGGGCGCAGGATGACGGGACCGACCTGGACGTCCGCGCGTTCGATACCGTCGCGGGCCGCTACTTCACGTGCGCCGCAGGCTCGGGCGAGCAGTCCTTCCCGGCCGTGGGGAACGGCGTCGTGTACTGGATCGACAACGTGCGGGGCAAGCGCCTGCACGTCGACTCGTACGACATCGCGAGCGGGCGCACCGCGAGGTTCGACGACTACGGCACCGAGGACGTCGCGGCGGTGACGGCGTCGGGCCGCGAGGTCGGGTGGCTCGCGAAGACGGGCAGGGCCTGGCAGCTGCGCGCGACGTTCGGCGCCGGCGAGCTGCTGGGGAGCGCGCTCTCGCGGCTGGTCCCGGGCTCGTTCACCGCGGCGCCGCTCGCGCGGCTCTCGGCCGATGCGGACCCGCCGCGCGTCGTCTCGACGTCCGTCTCGCGCGGTCAGCTCAATGTCCCGCGCGGCTCCTA
>JAJZPX010000027.1 GCA_021811025.1 Actinomycetes bacterium | reverse complement strand
CTCAGGCTTTATTCGATTCGCAGTGCGTCAGGCCAGTATGCCACCCCTGCCATCTTATTCCAAGCCCTGGAACCCCGAAGAGCTGGCATCCATTGGATGCCCCTTCTCATGCGGTTCGAATCGCCGGGACCGAAGATATCTGCCGTCGCCGCAGGCGTTCCAGCGCGGGGTGCCTCGTCCGAGAAGGGGACGCGACGCCGGCGGCTGCCGCTTCCGGACGGCGGCGCCGGGGAATATGCTGGAAGCATGAGCGGCCTTGCCCACACAGCCGAACGTCGCGCCCGCTCCCCGCGCCGCTTCCGCCCGGCTCTCATCGCCCTGGCCGCGCTCGCCGTCTCCGCCGTCTCGTGCGCGCCCGCGCCTCCGAGCGCTCCCGCGGGCGGGGTGGTGTCCGCCGAGGTGTCCGAGACCGTCCGCTCCGCCGTCCCCGACGGCTACGGCCTCGTCTTCTCGGACGAGTTCGAGGGCGAGAGCCTCGACACGGAGAAGTGGCGGACCGAGATGAGCTGGGGCGCCACCACCACGTCCGAGCTCGAGCGGTACTCGCCGTCCGCGCTCCGCGTGCACGACGGCATCCTGTCGATCGTCGCGTCGAAGGCGCCCGGCCAGGCACGCCCGTACACGTCGGGGACGATCACGACGCGCGGGAGCTTCGACTTCACGTACGGCTACCTCGAGATGAGGGCGCGGATCCCCGCGGGGAAGGGGCTGTGCCCCGCTTTTTGGACGCTGTGCAGCAACGAGGACCTCCACAAGGAGATCGACGTGACCGAGGTCCTCGGGCAGCAGCCGTACAGGTCGTACATGACGTACCACTACCGCGTGCGCAGCGGAAGCAAGACGAAGTACCACACGTGGTACGACGGGCCGGACCTCTCTGAGGGGTTCCACACGTACGCGGTGAAGTGGACGCCGGGGCGCCTCGTCTGGTACCTCGACGGGGTGAAGCGCTACGAGGTCGCCGACGACGCGAACGTCCCGACGCAGCCGATGTACCTCATCGCGAACCTGGCGGTCGGCGGGATGTGGCCGGGCGCTCCCGACGCGAGCACGAAGTTCCCGGCCGCGTTCGACATCGACTACATGCGGGTGTATCAGGTGGACGAGGCGGGGCCGGGCGGCGATCAGAACGGCGACGGGCCGCTGCCGCACGAACGGTAGCGCTCTCCGACCGCGCGGGCGTCCTCCGAGATGCACCGCGCCGCGCGGCGCACCACCGCCTCCTCGTCCGCTCGGCCGAGGATCAGCGGGCCGACGGCGGGCGTGTGCGCCGCCAGCACCTCGAGGGCGCGCTCGACGCGCGTGGGGAAGAGTCCTCGCAGCTGCGTGCGGTAGCAGGCGATCGCCGCGACGCGCGCCTCCAGCTCCTCGGCCGAGAGCGCCAGGGTCGTCACGTGCGAGGGCAGCGCGCCGCTCGGCAGGCCCGGGTCCGGGCGCGTGATGTAGGGATACTCCTCGTAGTAGACGATGCTGCCGGCGGGGCGGACAGCTTCCACTGCGGCCCGCACGATCGCGTGGTCCGCCTGGCGCCCTATCCCTGCGGGGCAGAACACGCGGGCGGCTTCGCTCGCCAGCAGCAGCTCGAGGCGGGCCCGGACGGCGGGGAGGAACGCGCGCTCCTCGTCGGGGTGCACGGGGACGTGGGTGGAAATCGGGCGGCCGGACGCGTCGGCGCGGTAGATCGCGTCGGGCAGGCCGAGGTGCACGAACTCCGCGCCGAGCAGCCGCATCGCGGCCTCGTCCTCGCGCCGCCGGCGCTCGAACGGCGCGTCGCCCGCGCCCCACCGCATGTGGTTGCGCCGTGCGGCCGGCGAGAGCGCCGCTCCCTCCGCCGCGTCGGCCGTGAACACCGTCGCGACCACGACGCGCGCGCCCGCTCGCGTGAGGCGCGCTATCCCGCCGGCGCAGCTCAGGGCCGCGTCGTCGAGGTGGGGCGAGACGAAGACGGCGTCGGCCGCGCCCTCATCGCGCGACGTCATCGGCGCCCCCGTCCTCTTCCGTGCACGCTTGCGCCAGCTCGACTTCGAGCAGCGGCAGGCAGACGCTGCGGGCGAGGGTGGCCGAGGACGGCGCGGGGTCGCTCGCCAGCAGGTTCCGGACGTCGTTGGTCGCGTGCGCGAGCCAAGTCGCCAGCCGCAGGCGCGGCACGTCCTCGGGCCGCAGCCCGAGGCGCGAGGCGTAGCCGTCGACCGCCCGGCAGAAGACCGCGCCCCGTTCGTCGAGCGGGTCGAGCAAGCGCTCGTACGCGGCGCCGGCCTCTCGCGGGTCCGGTTTCCCTTCGAGCCACAGCGCGGTCATCGCCAGGCAGTACACGAGGTCGGTCAGCGGCAGCCCCTGCTCCGAGCCGTGCTCCCAGTCGAACAGCCCCACCCGGTCGTCCGCCACGACGAGGTTCCACGGGGAGCAGTCGCCGTGCGTGACGACGAGCGGGAGCGTCCCGAGGCCGGACAGCGACTTTCGGACGGCCGGCACGAGGCCGGGCTCCGCGAGCCCGTCGACGAGGGCGGCGAGCTCCGCCAGCCACGGCTCGGCCAGCCGGTCCCACCACGAGAGCCTCGGCGCGACCTCGCCGCCGGCGAGCGCCGTCAGCGCCTCGGCGAGGAGGGTCGCGAGCGTGTCGAAGCCGCCGGAGCGCCCGACGTCGAGCCCGCTGCCGCCGGAGAGCATGCCCTGCACGAGCACGGGGGAGCCGGCCGCCTCGGTGAAGAGCAGCACGCGCGGCACGACGACGCGGCCGGCGAGACCTGCGCGCGACTCCAGGAGCCGGAGCATCGTGTGCTCGCGGCGAAGCGCGACGCCCGAATCGCCCTGCCGCGACGCCTTCGCGATCCAGCTCGGGCGCCGCCGCCCGCGCTCGAAGGCGAGCCAGTTCACCTTGTTCTCGTCGCGTTCGCCTCCGGTGCGCATCACCAGAAGGACGTCGGCCGAAGGAACGCCCGCGCTCTCGGCGATTCGCTCGGCGAGCAGGTCAGGCAAGCGGAGCGCCGGTTCGCCCCCCGGCTTCCCGGCGACGGCGCACGGGGCGGAGACGGTCACGCCCGTCATCACCGCGAGCCCCGCGACGGCCGACGCCAGCCGGCCCCGAAGCCCTCGGCCGAGGGCGGCGCCGACCGTCTCGGCGATCGCTTCCGCATACCCGGGCGCGAGCGGGCGCGCGGCCACCCACAGCGCCGCGCGGCCGGGGGTGGGGAGCGGCCACCACACCCGCACGTCCTCGAATCCCGCCCGCTCGAGGCGCGCGGCGAGCCTCGCCGTCTCCCACGGCAGCCTGCCGCGGGCCTCCGCGTAGCACGAGCCGCCCGGGCGCAGCGCGTCGAAGGCGGAGCGCAGCGCCTCGGGGCCGGCCTCTCCGACGACGGAGACGTCGCATCTCCCCTCGCCCGCGGACGGCCCCACGACCGCTTCGGCGGCGAGCGCGCGGGCGGACTCGGCGAGCGCCCCGCCGGCGAGAACCGCGGTCCGGCCGAGGGCCGGCGTGTCGAGCAGGAAGCGCCAGTCGGCACGCCTCAGTCCGCCGGAGGAGGCGGCCGCGGCCGCGACCGAGAGCAGCGGCAGCGCGTCGAGCGCCGCGACCGCGGCGACCGCGGTCTGGGCGGCGAGCCACGCGAGCGCGACGCCGGTGACGCCGAAGGCGCGCAGCGCGGGATACGCGAGGCCCGCGAGGAGGGCCGCGCCGAGGACCTGGGCTCCCAGCGCCCTCCTCGGCCGGCCCCTGACCAGCGAGAAGCTGATGTACCACGTGTTGAACGTCACGGGGATCGCCGCGACGGCGAGCCAGCGCAGGACCGGCGCGCCGGCGCGCGCATACTGAACGCCGAACAGGGCGAGCACCTGCGGGGCCGCGATCGCCAGCACGGCCGCGGCCGGGACGATCAACAGCGCCATGTGCCGCAGGATCTCCCGGCCGTGCTCCGCCGTGCGGCCGCGGTCACCCGCGGCCTCGGCCGCGAACGAGCTCGTCATGCCGCTGGCGACGAGCGTGAGGGTGTTGGCGATCAGCCACGCCTGGTAGAAGTACGCGTTCGCCGCTCGGCCGAGGGAGGCGACGACCAGCAGCGGCAGCAGCCTCACCGACGCCTCCGCCGCGATCGAGCCGGCGTGGTCGGCCGTCACGGACGCGACGACCTCCCGCAGCGTGACGGGCGCGTCCTGCCCGGCGATCGGCCTCGCGGCGCCGCGCAGGCGCGCGAAGGCGAGGACGGAGACCGCGAGCACGGCGAGCGGCGCCGGCAGGAACCAGGAGCCGACGATGCCGGCGTCGGCGAGCAGCCGCACGCCCAGGACCAGCAGGACGATCTTCGCGACGTTGAAGCCCAGGTTCTCGGCGAGCACCCACGCGGGCCGCTTGAGGCCGATGAGGACGCCGTCCTGCAGGTAGAAGATCGCCCAGAACACGGTGGCGAGCACGACCAGCGCCGGGGAGTAGGTGCCGAACGCCGGCGTCGAGCGCAGGCCGGCGGCGTTCGCGGCCGCGAGCGCCGCCAGCGTCAGCAGCGCCGCCGCCGCGGCTGTGACCGCGTAGGCGGACAGCACGATGACGCGAACCCGCCCGCCCGCTCGAGGGATGAAGCGCGTCATCCCGCTCTTGAGGCCGAGCTGCGAGAGCGCCGCGATGAGGAGCAGCGTCGAGATGACGGCGGAGCTCGCTCCGACGACCTCCACGGGGTACAGCCGCGCGGCGAGGACCCAGTAGAGGAAGCCGAGCGCGGCGGAGGACAGCTGGTTCGCGACCAGCAGGTACGCGTTGGTGAAGAGCGGCTTGCCGCGAGGGGCCGCGGGGAGTGCGGGACCGTCCACCGTTCCCGATCCTCGGATACCGCTCACAGGCTCCCCCATAGGCGCTGCGGGACTGACGCTGCTTCATTCTACCGAACGGCCCTCTCGTGGACGCCTCCCGGGGTGGGGACGGCCGAGGAGAGCCTCGCGTTCAGCGGCGTGCTAACGGAATCTGAACGCAACCATAAGCGGGAGCCAACCTCGGACGTTCCGGCCGGCGGTACATTCTTCGCGTTGGCAGGATCACGGGAAGGAGGGGACGATGCTGGCGCTCACGGTCGTCCTCATTGTTGGACAGTTCGTCCTGCTCGCGGCGTTCGTCGTCGGACTCGCGGCATTCCTGGGCCTCCTCGTCTACGACGCCGTCGCGGATGGGAAGCCCCGGGTTGGGCCGCACGAGGAGACCGCCGCTTGCGCTCCCGCTCACGTCACGGCGTGACGCTCGGCGTTCCTACTCCCTGAGGCGTAGCGTCTTCTACGCCTCAGGTTCGATGCGCTCTCGGCGGACAGAGGCTACCATCGGGGCATGAACGCCGCGATCCGTCGAGTCACCGACACCGGGTCCCTCGTCAGCGACACCCTCATCGCTGCTGCGATGACCGCGCTCGTCTGGCTGCAGGTGTCGATCCCGATGCGGCTGTTCTTCGGCCGGCCGCCGGGTCCCCGCTTCGGGCCCGGGGTCGTCGCGATCTTCCACGTCGCCGCGACGCCGCTCACGTACCTGCTCATCGCCGCTTGCTTCGTGCCGCTCGCGCTGCGCCGCCGCTATCCGGTCGAGGTGCTCGCCGCGACCACTTTCGCGTACGCCGCGTACGAGCTCACCCGCAACCCCCCGGCGTTCGTCATCATCGCCGTGCTGGTGGCGCTGTACACTCTCGGCACGCTGGCCGATCGCCGGACGCTCGCCTCGTGGGGAGCGGCCTTCGGCGCCGTGACGCTCTTCGTCTCGGTGC
This sequence comes from Actinomycetes bacterium, assembly GCA_021811025.1. Classification (GTDB taxonomy): domain Bacteria; phylum Actinomycetota; class Coriobacteriia; order Anaerosomatales; family JAJZPX01; genus JAJZPX01. The sequence goes on along the minus strand of JAJZPX010000027.1, from coordinate 6,940 downwards.
CCGACATGCGCGAGACGATCTTCTTCTCCGAGGTGGTGCGCAATCTCGCGATGCTGCTCGCGGCCGCCGTGCTCGGCGACGCGACCCGGAACCGCCGCGCGTACATCGCCGAGGTGGAGCGGCGCGCGGCAGAGGCCGAGCGCACGCGCGAGGAGGAGGCGCGCCGGCGCGTGGACGAAGAGAGGCTGCGGATCGCGCGGGAGCTGCACGACATCACAGCGCACAGCCTCTCGATCGTCGCCGTGCAGTCGGCCGCCGCCGCGCATGTCATCGAGACGAACCCGGACGAGGCGAAGCGGGCGCTCGTCGCGATACGCGAGACGTCGCGGTCCGCGCTGGCCGAGCTGCGCTCCATGCTCGGCGTGCTGAGGGGCGCCGGCGAGCCGGCCGCGCCGCTCGCGCCCACGCCGGGGCTCGCCCGGCTCGGCGAGCTGGTGGAGCCGCTGACCGACGCCGGGCTCGCGGTCGACGTCCGGTTCGAGCGCGACATCGCCGACCTCCCGCCGTTCGTCGACGCGTCGGCGTTCCGCATCGTTCAGGAGGCGCTGACGAACGTGCTGCGGCACGCGGGATCGGCGAGCGTCACCGTCGGCGTGACCGGCGACGACAAGACGATCGTCCTCGACGTGGTGGACGACGGCGCATCGATCGCGTCCCCGGCCGAGGAAGGGCACGGCATAGCGGGCATGCGCGAAAGGGCCGCCGCGCTCGGTGGCACGTTTTCGGCGGGCCCGCTCCCCGAGCGTGGATGGCGAGTGCACGCCGAGCTGCCGCTGCAAGGGAGGACGCCGTGATTCGCGTTCTGATCGCAGACGACCAGGCGCTCGTTCGCGCGGGCTTCCGCGTGCTCGTCGACTCGGCAGCCGACCTCGAGGTGGTGGGCGAGGCCGCGGACGGTGCCGAGGCGGTCGCGCTCGCCCTGGAGCTGCGCCCCGACGTCGTGCTCATGGACATCCGCATGCCCGAGCTCGACGGGATCGAGGCCACCAGGCAGATCCTCGCCTCGCCCGAGTGCGAGGACGTGCGGATCATCATCCTCACGACCTTCGACATCGACGAGTACGTCTTCGAGGCGCTGCGCGCCGGAGCGAGCGGCTTCCTGCTGAAGGACACCGACGCGGCCGAGTTGCTCGAGGCCGTCCGGGTCGTGTCAGCGGGTGACGCGCTGCTCTCGCCCAGCGTGACGCGGAAGCTGATCGCGGAGTTCGCCCGCCGGCCCGAGCCGCACCGCCTTCCGCTGCCCGAGCTCGCGTCGCTGACCGAGCGCGAGCGCGAGGTGCTCGCGCTGGTGGCGCGCGGCCTGTCCAACCTGGAGATAGCGGAGACGCTGGTGATCAGCCCGGCGACGGCGAAGACGCACGTGAGCCGGGTGATGCTGAAGCTCGGGGCGCGCGACCGCGCGCAGCTCGTGGTCATCGCGTACGAGAGCGGGCTGGTCGAGCCGGCGCGATGACGCGCGACGTACTCCCGCAGTCGTACGCCGAATGACTCCGCAGGCATGATGCCGGGCGACGTTCGCAGCGGTAGGGTTGCTGCGGCACCGACTGTCGGACGGAGAGAGACATGACTCAGCAGGGGACCGGGAGATGAGCGCCGCGCGCAGGAGCGCCGCACGCAAGGCCGACGCCGAGACGGCCGAGCCCGTCGCGGCGCCGCTTCGCTCGGCGCGCGCGCTGCGCCGCAAGCGGGCGCCCAAATGGGTGTGGCAGACCGTCGGTATCGTCGCGGTCATCGCCGTGGCGGGCTACCTCGTGTGGTCGGCCGTCAAGCCGTCGACCGCCACGACGCGCTACGTCACCTCGACCGTCCAGCGCGGCACCCTCACGGTCTCCGCTTCCGGCAACGGGTCGGTGATCGTGGGGAAGGCGTCGTCCGTCTCCCCGCAGGTCTCGGGCACGGTCGCGAACCTCGACGCGTCGCTTGGTGCGACGGTCACGGCCGGCCAGAAGCTGTTCGACATCGTGAACGACCAGCTGGACGACCAGGTGACCCAGGCGCTCGCGCAGTACCGCAACTCGCAGGCGAGCGTCATCCGCGCGCAGCAGTCGGTCGATCAGGCGGGGCAGCAACTGTCGCAGGCGAAGCTGCAGGTGACGCAGAAGCAGCAGGCGCTCGACGACCTCGAGGCGAAGGAGGCGAGCAACCCTGCCTCCGTGACCGGCACGCAGCTGTCGATCGCGGAGCAGGACCTCGCGATCGCGAAGAAGGGCGTCGATATCGCCCAGCAGGGCGTCGACGCGGCGAACTCGTCGCTGTCCGCCTCGAAGGCCGGCAAGACGTCCTCGTACAACAGCTACCAGCAGGCGATCAAGACCGCCGACAAGCGCGTCGTGACGGCTCCGATCGGCGGCGTGATCACCAAGCTCAACATCCAGGACGGCGACTCGGTCGGCGGCGGGGGCTCCTCCGGCGGCTCGAGCTCGTCCGCGGCGAGCGCCCTCGGCGCCTCCGCCTCCTCCTCGAACGGCGGTGGGAGCTCGAGCGCGGCCATCGTCATCTCCGACCTCTCGACGCTGCAGGCGCAGGTCTCCGTGTCCGAGGTGGACCGCGCGAACGTCAAGATCGGGCAGAAGGCGACGATGACGTTCGACGCCGTCCCGAACCTCACGCTGACCGGCAAGGTGACCAGCATCGACGCCGTCGGCACGAACTCCCAGGGCGTCGTGACGTACAACGTGACGATCGCCTTCGACGCCCTCGACCCGCGGATCAGCCCCGGGATGACGGCGGCCGCCGCGATCACGACCGACGTCCGCACGAATGTTCTCACGGTGCCGCGCTCCGCGGTGAAGTCCAGCTCCGACGGCGGCAGCTACGTGCTCGTAATGCCGAGCGGGGCGACCACCCCTCAGCAGGCGACGGTGGAGGCGGGCGTCTCTACCGACTCGTCCACGGAGATCGTGAGCGGGCTGAAGGAAGGCGACGCGGTCGTCACGCAGTCGATCGCCCCGAACTCGACGGGCACGAGCGGCTCGAGCGGCGGCAGCGGTAACCGCACCGGCTTCGGTGCTATGGGCGGCATGGGCGGCGGCGTGCGCGTGATGAGGGGCGACTAGTGATCGAGGTGCGGGACGTCACGAAGGTGTACCAGGGCGGAGCCGGCGCGGAGACCGCCGCGCTGAAGGGCGTCTCCCTGCGCATCGAGGACGGCGAGTACGTCGCGATCATGGGGCCGTCCGGCTCCGGCAAGTCCACGCTGATGCACATACTCGGATGCCTCGACACGCCGACGGCCGGGAGCTACCTGCTCGATGGAGTCGACGTCTCCACGATGTCGTCCGACGAGCTGGCGGACATCCGCAACGCGCGCATCGGGTTCGTCTTCCAGGCGTTCAACCTGCTCCCTCGCGCGACCGTGTTCCGCAACGTGATGCTCCCGCTCGTGTACTCCGGCATCTCGAACGGGCAGCGCGAGGAGCTGGCGATCCAGGCGCTCGAGGCGGCCGACCTGCACGAGGACCTGTGGGACCACCTCTCGAACGAGCTGTCGGGCGGCCAGATGCAGCGCGTCGCGATCGCGCGGGCGCTCATCAACGACCCCACCCTCGTGCTCGCCGACGAGCCCACCGGCAACCTCGACACGAAGACGGGCGAGGTCATCCTCGACACCTTCGCGCGCCTGAACGAGGGTGGCCGGACCATCGTGCTCATCACGCACGAGCCGGACGTCGCCAAGCACGCCAAGCGCATCGTGCACATCCAGGACGGCGAGGTGCTCTCCGACGAGCGCCGCAGCGAGGCGGGGTGGTCGGCGTGAGGCTGGTAGACCTCCTCGATGAGACCCGCTTCTCGATCTTCGCGAACAAGGCGCGCTCCGCGCTCACGATCCTCGGCATCGTCGTCGGTATCGCCGCGGTCATCGTCATGGTCGCAATCGGGCAGGGCACGCAGCAGTCGATCACGTCGAGCATCCAGGCGGCCGGCAGCGACCTGCTGCAGATCATGCCGGGGTTCGGCGCGAGCTCCGGCGCTGTGCGCGGCGCGCGCGGCGGCGGCTCGAGCCTGACGATGGACGACCTCGCGGCGATCAAGAAGGACGTCCCGAACGTCAAGGACGCCGTAGGCGAGCGTCAGGGGCGCTACCAGGTGGTGGCAGGCGGCAACAACACCAACACGAGCGTGATAGGAACTCAGCAGGGCTACCCGGCGATCAAGAACGTGAACGTCGCGGAGGGCAGCTTCTTCACGACTCAAGACGACGATTCGATGGCGCGCGTGTGCGTGCTCGGCGCGACCGTGCGCGACGACCTCTTCGGCGAGAACGCGACCGGGATCGTCGGGCAGCGGGTGCGCGTCAACGGCATGGAGTTCCGGGTGATCGGCGTGGCGGCGGCCAAGGGCGGCAGCGGCTTCGGGAACGCCGACGACCAGATCTACATCCCGCTGTCCACCGCGCAGCGCCTGCTGTCGGGCAGCACGAGCCTGTCGAGCATCGACGTGCAGGTGGACTCGGCGGGCAATATGTCGGCGGTGCAGCAGGCGGTCACCCAGCTGCTCCTCGACAGGCACAACATCTCCGACGCCACCCAGGCGGACTTCATGGTGCTGTCGCAGCAGGACATCCTCTCGGCCGTCACTACGGCCACCGGGACGCTGACGGTGCTGCTCGCGTCGATCGCGGGCATCTCGCTGCTCGTAGGCGGCATAGGCATCATGAACATGATGCTCACCGCCGTGACGGAGAGGACGCGCGAGATCGGCCTGCGGAAGGCGATCGGAGCGCGCGAGTCCGACATCAGCTCGCAGTTCCTCGCCGAGTCCGTGACGCTCACCTTCCTCGGCGGCGTCGTGGGCGTGCTGCTCGGGTTCGCGATCTCGTGGGCGATCAAGCACTTCGCGTCGTTCAACACCGCGGTGTCGCTCGGCTCGGTCCTGCTCGCATTCAGCGTGAGCGCGGGGATCGGCATCATCTTCGGCTATTACCCGGCTCGTCGAGCCGCAGCGATGAGCCCCATCGAGGCGTTGAGGTATCAGTAGGAAAGGCCAGGCAAGGAGAGCGAGCATGAAGACGGCATTGCAGATAGGCCTCACGGCGCTGCTCGTGGGCGCCCTCGCGTTCTACGGGGGCGTCATGTACGGCAGGGCGAGCGGACCGGCGAACCTCGCCGCGCGGTTCGGCGGGCAGAACGGCGCGAACGGCTTCCGCTTGAACGGGCAGGGCGGGCAGGGCGGCCAGGGCCAGAACGGCCAGAACGGTAACGTCGCCATGCGTGGCGGCTTCGCCAACGGCGAGATCCTCAGCGCCGACTCGAAGTCGATCACCGTGAAGATGGCCGACGGCAGCACGCGCACGGTCTACCTCGACGCCAACACGCGAGTGGTGCGCTCGAGCGAGGCCACCACGAGCGACCTCACGCAGGGCGCGAACGTGGTCGTGATCGGGACCGCCGGCAGCGACGGCTCCGTCACCGCCCGCAGCGTTCAGATCGTCCCGAAGGGGTCCAACCTCGACCTCTTCCGCGGCGGCATGCGAGGCTCCGGCGCGCCCGATGGCCAGGGTGGCCAGAACGGCCAGGGTGGCGCCTACGCTCCCAATGGCGGAGCCCCGCCGGTCGCGCAGTAAGCGTCCATGCCCTCTCCCCTCAGAGGCCGCCTTCGCCGGAAGGCGGCCTCTTCCCATCCCCGGACATCAGGTATCCTGCGCGTAGGCTCGCCTGCGCGCCGACGGACCGAGCCAAACCGCGCTGCAGCGGCAAGACGGAGGGGGATCCTCGATGGCACCGAACGGACAGAGAGTACACGTCGACTCCGGCATGGGCGTCATCTGGCTCATCGGGTGGCTGTTCACCATCGCTTTCGCGAAGCTGAGCTTCTGGACCGCCGTGCTCGGCATCATCATTTGGCCGTACTACCTCGGCGTGGCGGTCAGGTAGCGGGGGAGGATCAGGCGTCACCCGGCAAGGTCCGAGCGCGGATCCCCGCATCACGTCGTAGCACGCGTCTAGGTCCGCCCAACATCGATTCTCTCGTCCGTGAAGCGAAATGCAGCAGCTCCTGCACAGGCAATCCGCGCCGTGGTCGCTCCGCCGTCTTCGCAGTTTGCACAACCCCGCGAGCTCCGCCCGCCGCCGCCCGCCGCTCGTGTATCATCGCCTCCATGACTCCCTCGCCGATCGTCGACATTCACACGCACGCCTGGACGGACATGCTCGCGCCGCGCGCGGTCGGCCAGCTCTCTGAGAGCAGCGGCCTGAAGGCCTACCACGACGGCACGGTCGCGGGCCTCGACGGCGAGCGGCGCCGCGCCGGCGTCGACTTCTGCGTCGTGCAGCCGGTCGCCACGAAGCCGACGCAGGTCCGCACGATCAACGACTGGGCGGCCTCGGTCCAGACGGACCGCATCCGCTGCTTCGGCGCGATGCACCCGGAGTTCGAGGATCCCTCGGCCGAGATCGCGCGCGTCCGCGCGCTCGGGATGCGCGGCATCAAGCTGCACACGGAGTATCAGACGTTCCACCCGGACGAGGAGCGCATGGCGCCGGTCTACGAGGCGTGCGTTGAGAACGGCCTCGTCGTTCTGTTCCACGCAGGCGAGGACGAGTTCCTCCCCACGCTGTACGGCCGGTGCGAGTCGTTCGTCCGGATGCTCGATCGCTGGCCGGGCCTCACCGCGGTCCTCGCGCACATGGGCGGCTACCGGCAGTGGAAGCAGGTGACGTGCGAGCTGCTCGGCCGGGACTGCTATCTCGACACCAGCTACGCGCTCGGGCACATGCCCGACGACGACTTCCTCGACATGGTCCAGCGGCACGGCGCCGAGCGAGTCCTGTTCGGCAGCGACTCGCCGTGGGACGACATGAAAGCGCAGCTGGAACGGTGCCGGGCGCTCCCGCTGCCTCCCGACGACCGCGACGCCATCCTCGGCGGCAACGCGGCGCGCCTGCTGGGCCTTCAGTAGATCAGCCCCACCTTCGTGTGGCACAGCAGGCAGATGTAGTCG
>JAJZPX010000026.1 GCA_021811025.1 Actinomycetes bacterium | reverse complement strand
CGACCTCGCCGGCCTCCTCGACCTCGTCCGCGTCGGCATCGTGCTCGACCGCCTCCGAGTCCTCGTCCGAACGCTCGTCCTCCTCCAGCAAGGGCGGAGGCGGCGGCGTCGGGCTGGTGCCGATCACCGGGTCGGGGGCGGGGACGGTGCCGGTCTCCGTCACCGCGGGCGGGCTCGTCGTGGTGTCGGTCGCGCTCAGCAAGGCCGCGGGCGACGGCAAGAGCCCGGACTGGGCCGCGGAGATCCCGAGCCCTCCGAGCACGAACCCCGCGACCAGCGAAGCGGCCACCATCCCCGCTGTCCTCTTGTCGATCTTCATCGCCGCTCCCTCCGCCACGGGACCTCGCGGTCCACATCCGTTGTCCGTCACAGATGAGTCGCGCGGAGGCGGCAGATTCTTACACTTGCGCCATCTCTCGAGGGGGGAGAGGCGTGTGAGCTGCGGCGCGGGGTGGAAGAAGACAGGCAGCAGACGAGCGAGCGGAGGGCGCGATGCAGATCATCATTCTCGGCGAGGAGTGTCCCGAGTGCAGCGACCTGGAGGCGCGCGTGCGGGAGGCGCTCGCGCTTCTCGGCAAGACCGCCGAGATCGAGCACGTCTACGACGTGCGCGAGGAGCTCGAGCTGTTCGGCGTCGACAAGGTGCCGGCGCTCATCGTCGACGGCACGCTCGTCACGCAGGGCGAGGTGCCGACGGTCGAGGCGATCGTGCGGATGATCGAGGACGCGGAGTACATCGCGTAGCGGCGCTCACGCGTTGTTGCTGGGGCGGTAGCGGTAGACGTGCACCTCGTCTACCGTGACGAGGCCGCCCGATACCATGTCGTCGAGCTTCGGCAGAACGGCCTCGACCTTCTCGGCCGTGTCGACGAACGTCACGATCACCGGGAGGTCCTCGGACAGCCGCAGGATGTTCTCGAGGTGGATGCGGCTGCTCGCTCCGAACCCCTCGACGCCGCGCACGACGGTGGCGCCTGCGAGTCCCTCGGATCGCAGCATCGTCACGATGGCGTCGGACAGCGGGCGATGCTCCCAGCGGTCGCCTTCGCCGATGAACACCTGCACGCGCAGCGCCTGTCCCTCGATGCGCATCCTTCAAGCCCCCTACAGCACTCTGCCGAGCGCCAGCCCGGCGATCACCGCCACCAGTCCTGCCAGCCCGCTGCCGAACATGTTCGCGAGACCCTGCGCCCACAGGCCCTGTTCGAGCAGCCGCACGCTCTCGTACCCGAGGGTAGAGAAAGTAGTGTATCCCCCGAGTATCCCGACCCCGGCGAACAGCCGCCAGCCCTGCGACACCACTCCGCGCTCCGCGGACAGCGCCATGAGCACGCCGAGCAGGAACGCGCCCGAGACGTTGATGACGGCGGTGTGCCACGGGAAGGACGAGCCGAGGCGCTCCGCGATCGCGCCGCCGAGCCACCACCGCATCCCCGCTCCGATCGCGCCGCCCGCCGCGACTACCGCCAGCTCCTGCAAGCGAGGCCCTCCTCGAGGTCGTCGATGCCAGTCTAGCTGAACCCCGCGCGTTGGCGCATGGAGGTGCCCCCCGTATACAATCGGCGGCAACCTTGGGTCGAGCGGGAGGCGGAGCTTCGAGATGAGGATGATAGTGCTGGGTGGCGGCCCCGGAGGGTACTCGTGCGCGTTCGAGGCGGCGCGGCTCGGGGCGTCGGTGACGCTCATCGAGAAGGACGAAATCGGAGGGACGTGCCTCAACCGCGGGTGTGTTCCGACGAAGTCGATCCTGCGCACGGCGCGCCTGGTGCAGGACGCGGCGCACGCGACCTCGTTCGGCGTGTCTCTTGGGCCCGCGGAGCCCGACGTCGCCGCCATCTGCGAGCGCAAGGACGCGATCGTGGCGGAGCTGCGCGGGCAGCTCGAGGACACCGCGCGCCGGCTGAAGGTGACGATCGTCCGCGGCGAGGGGCGGCTCGTGGAGCCGCACGCGGTGGAAGTCGGCGGCGAACGGCACGAGGCCGACGCCGTCGTCCTCGCCACCGGCTCCGTCGTCTTCAAGCTGCCGACCATCGACCACTCGCTCCCCGGCGTCTGGACCTCCGACGACGGCGTGGCGTTCCGCGAGGTGCCGGGCGAGCTGCTGCTGGTCGGCGGCGGCGTGATAGGCCTGGAGTTCGCCTGCGCCTACGCGACGTTCGGGTCGAAGGTGACCGTGGTCGAGCTCACGCCCACGGTGCTGCCCGGAAACGACAAGCGTGTGACGCGCGAGGCGCAGAAGGCGCTCGAAGCCCTCGGAGTCACCTTCCGCCTCGGCGACGCGGTCGAGAGCGTGGAGCGCGTAGGCGAGCGGATGCGCTCGACGCTGCGCTCGGGCGAGGTCGTCGAGAGCGACGTCGTGTTCTCCGCCGTCGGGCGCGTGCCCAACTCGGCGGGCTTCGGCTTCGAGGAAGCCGGCATCGAGTTCGACCGCCGCGCGGTGAGGACCGACGAGTTCTTCCGCACGAACGTTCCCGGCGTCTACGCGATCGGCGACCTCATCGGAGGGATGATGCTGGCGCACGTGGCCGAGGACGAAGGAGTCGCCGCAGCAGGCAATGCGATCGCCGAGGCGAAGGGCGAGGCGCCGACGAAGACGTTGGACTACTCGTCCGTCCCGGCGTGCGTGTACACGTTCCCGGAAGTGGCCGTTGTTGGAGGCTCTCGCGACTCGGCGAAGGAGCGCGGGCTCGACGTCGTCCAGGCGGTCTCGAAGTTCGCCGCCAACGGCAAGGCGCTCGCCGAGGGAGAGGGCGAGGGCTTCGTCCAGGTCGTGGCCGAGAAAGGGAGCGGGCGGATCGTCGGCTGCCAGATCGTCGGGCCGCACGCCGTCGAGATCGTGCACGAGATCGCGGTCGCGATGCGCAACGGGCTGCGCGTGTGGGACGTCGCGCACACCACGCACGCGCACCCGACCGTGAGCGAGGTCGTCCGCATCGCGTGCGAGCTTGCCGCGGAGCAGACGCGGGGGTAGCGCGAGCCCGCTGCCGCCGGCCCGTCCCCTGAGCGGTCCGGAGGCGTCCCGCCACGTGCGCCGGTGCTATCATCGGCCGATGCCCTACGAACACGGACCAGAGGCCCGGCGGCTGCCGGAGTGGCTGAGGCGGCCGATCGCGCCGCCGGGCAGGCAGCTCGCCGTGCGCGAGACGCTCGGCGAGCTGAGGCTCCACACCGTATGCCAGTCGGCGAAGTGCCCGAACCAGGGCGAGTGCTTCTCGTCCGGCACGGCCACGTTCCTCATCATGGGCGACGCGTGCACGCGAGGCTGCCGCTTCTGCGCCGTGGAGACGCGCGAGCCGGCGCCTCTGGACCCCGACGAGCCCCGGCGGGTGGCGGAGGCGGCGCGGCGGATGGGGCTGATGCACGTCGTCGTCACGACCGTGACGCGGGACGACCTCGTGGACGGGGGCGCCGCGCACTTCGTCGCCGTCATCGCTGCGCTTCGCGAGGCGTTGCCGCAAGCCGCCGTCGAGGTGCTCACGAGCGACTTCGCCGGGAGCGAGGCTGCAGTCGACGCAGTGGCGGCCGCGCGTCCGGACGTCTTCAACCACAACCTCGAGACGGTCCCTCGCCTCTACCCCGAGGTGCGTCCCGGGGCGGGCTACGCGCGCAGCCTGCGCGTGCTGGAGCGCGTGAAGGAGACACAGCCGGACCTGCCGACGAAGTCGGGGCTCATGCTCGGCCTCGGCGAGACGGCCGAGGAGGTGGTCGCGGTCATGCGCGACCTTCGCGCGGTCGGCTGCGACGCGCTCACGCTCGGTCAGTACCTTCGGCCGAGCAAGCGCCATCTGTCCGTCGCCGAATTCGTCCGGCCCGACGCGTTCGCCGAGCTCGAGCGCGAGGCGAAGGCGCTGGGGTTCCGCGGGGTCGCGTCCGCGCCGTTCGTGCGTAGCAGCTACCACGCCGCGGAGCTGGCGCGGGAGGGGTAGTCACGCGCGGCTGAGCACCACCGGCTCGGCGGCCCGATCGCGGCCCATCTCCTTCGCGGAGTACAGCGCCTGGTCGGCGGCGGCGAGGAGCTCCTCGAGCGAGCGGGGCTGCACGCCCGGCTGGTCCGACGCCACCACCGACCCGATGCTGACCGTGACGAGCACGTCGTCCCCCTCGTCCGCCGACGTCCCCCTCACGGCATCCAGCACCCGGCCCGAGAGCCGCCGCAGCGGCTCGCCGTCGGTCTCGGGTGCTAGGATCGCGAACTCGTCACCGCCGTATCTGGCGAGCAGGTCAGGTGCGCGAACGGCTCGACGCAGCGCGTCGGCGACCGCCACGAGCTTGCTGTCGCCGATGGCGTACCCTCGCGTGTCGTTGACGCGCTTGAAGTCGTCCACGTCGATCAGCAGCACCGACAGCGGTCTGCCGTAGCGCGCCGCCCACGCCGCCCATTGCCGCAGGTGCGCGTCGAACCCGCGCCTGTTGAGAAGCCCCGTGAGCGCGTCGCGCGTCGCGCACCCCGAGACCAGCCGGCTGTCGCGCCACGTTCGGCGAAGCTGGCGGGCGAGCGACGAGGTCACCGAGCCGGCTGGGTACCGCTCCTCTATCGCGGCGACGAGCCGGTCGATGTGCGCCGCGTACTCCGCGTGCCGTATCCCGGCGACCGCCGGCTCGGTGAGGTCGATGAACTCGATGAAGCAGGGGTCGAGCATCAGCAGCTCGATCCGCGTGGCCACCGCGAGGCACTCGTCGGGCGACAGGCGCCCCTCGGACGACTCCGCCGCCCGGCGGATCTCGGTGAGGATCGCCTCGAGCCGGCGCGACAGCATGGACGGCTCGCTCACTATGTCCGGGAGTAGCCCGTCGTCCCACGCGCGCAGCAGCCCCTTCCACCACGTGAGGTGCGTGCCCTCGTCGGCCGCCATTCGGCGCATTCGCGACGCGAAGACCTCGTCGCCGCACCGCTCGGCCATGCGCGCGTACGCGTCGCGCGCGAGCGCGTCCATCTCCACGCAGGTCTCGAGGATCTGCCGCATCCGTTCGCCCTCCTCGTCTCGCTCCTGCTTCTGTATGCCCCGGATGGCGCTCGCGGGTAACAGCGGGTCGGGTTGCGCTGCTCGCGGCTCGCTGGGAGACTGTGGGACATGGGTTACGAGCCGCGCACATACCGTGGCGTGGTGACGCCGGCGGGGCTCACCACGTTCGAGGTCGCGATCAAGGAGACCGACCTCCAGATCTCGGCGCTGTCCGACCTCACCGGCCCGGCGGAGGACCTGGTCGCCCAGGCGCGCTGGCAGATCGAGAGCTACATCACGGCCAACCCCCGGTTCGCCGAGACGTGGGTGCCGATAGAGGTGGCCGATGATGCCCCCGATCTCGTTCGGACGATGGCTCGTGCGGCACACCTCGCACGAGTCGGTCCGATGGCGGCGGTGGCCGGGGTGGTGGCGGAGTACGTCGCCCGAGGGCTCGCGCCCCTCTCGGCCGAGGTGGTGGTCGAGAACGGCGGCGACATCTACCTCGTGGGCACGGCCGAACGAACGATCGCTCTGTGGGCGGGGAAGAGCTCGCTGACGGGGAAGGTCGGGCTCCGCATTCCCGCGGGCCTGACGCCCGTCGCGGTGTGCACGTCGTCGGGGACCGTCGGGCACTCCGCGTCCCTCGGCGTCGCGGACGGCGCGACCGTCGTCGCGCACGACGGCGCGCTGGCTGACGCCGTGGCGACGGCGCTGGCCAACAGGGTACATTCGCCGGAGGACATCCAGCGTGCCATCGACGCGTGCAAGGCCATCAACGGGGTGCTCGGCCTGCTCGTCGTAGTCGGGGGCCATCTGGGCGCATGGGGGAACATCCACCTCACCGCGCTCGAGCCGTCATAGGAGAGGATCGGCTTGGACAGCATCGACGAACTGGACATGTTCGAAGCCGAGCGCCGGCTCGCGCTGTACAACGAGTATCGCGACGCGGCCCGGGTCTTCGAGTACTACATCGAGACGGAGCTGCGCGCGTACCTGGCGAACGAGGCGATCGTCGAGCCCGTCGGGGGCGCCTCGGGCACGTACTTCAAGGTGACGCTCAAGGACGTGTGGATCTACGAGGCGGAGCGCATGAACCGCTTCGTGCCGGAAGTCGTGATCTACTCGGTGAACGACGTTCACGTCCAGAAGCTCAAAGACCAAGAGGGGAAGTAGTGGCGGGATCGAGCAGACGGCGCTACGCGCCGCAGCTCATCCCGCCCGTCGACTCCCGTGGGCACGCTGAGGCGGCCGAGCGGGCGCGGAAGCTCCGCGAGGAGATCGAGCACCACGCCTACCTCTATTACGTGCTCGACCGCCCGGAGATCTCAGACGAGGCATACGACGCGCTCGTCCGCGAGCTCGAGTCGCTGGAGCGCGAGTACCCCGACCTCGTGACGCCCGCCTCGCCGACGCAGCGCATCGGCGCGCCTCCCTCGGCCGCGTTCGCACCCGTGCGCCACGCGAGCAGGATGTACTCGCTCGACAACGCGCTTTCGATGGACGAGCTCGACGCGTGGCTCGAGCGCACGCGGGCGGCGGCCGGCGGGCGGAAGCTCGACTTCGTCTGCGAGCTGAAGATCGACGGCAGCGCGTTCGCCCTCACGTACGACAACGGCGCATACGTGCGTGCCGCGACGCGCGGCGACGGTACCACCGGCGAGGACATCACGCCGAACGTCAAGACGATCAAGGCCGTGCCGCTGCGGCTGCGCGCCGCTGCACCGCCCGCGCGGCTCGAGGTGCGCGGCGAGGTGTACATGAGCAAGGCGAGCTTCGAGCGCATCAACGAGGAGCAGGAGGAGCTCGGGCAGCCGCTCTTCGCGAACCCGCGCAACGCGGCCGCGGGCTCGATGCGCCAGAAGGACCCGAAGGTGACGGCGTCGCGCGACCTGTCGACGTTCATCTACCAGATCGCCGACCCTCGTGCGGTGGGCGTCACGACGCAGTGGCTCGCGCTGAAGTGGCTGCGCGACGCGGGCTTCCGCGTCAACCCCGACATCCTGCTGGCGCGTTCGGCCGACGAAGTGCGCGAGTTCTGCCTCGCCGCGCAGGAGCGCCGGAACGACCTGCCGTACGAGATCGACGGCGTGGTCGTGAAGGTCGACGCCTTCGGCGTACAGGAGGAGCTCGGCTACACGTCCAAGGCTCCCCGATGGGCGATCGCGTTCAAGTTCCCGCCCGAGGAGAAGACGACCGTTCTGCGGCACATCCTCGTGTCCGTCGGGCGTACGGGCGCGATGACGCCGTATGCCGTGTTCGACCCCGTCGTCGTCGCCGGCTCCAAGATCGGCAAGGCCACGTTGCACAACGTCGACGAGATCCACCGCAAGGATGTTCGCGAGGGCGACACCGTGATCGTCCGCAAAGCGGGCGACGTCATCCCCGAGGTCGTCGGGCCGGTGCCCGGGCTGCGTACGCCGGGCGCCAAGCCGTGGGAGATGCCGGCGCGCTGCCCGAGCTGCGGGGGACCGTCGTGGCGCGAACCGGGCGAGGCCGTCTACCGCTGCACGAACGTGGCATGCCCCGCCCAACGGATGGAGCGCCTGCTGCACTGGGCGTCGCGCGGCGCGATGGACATCGACGGGATGGGCGAGGAGATCGTGCGCAGGCTCGTGGAGGCCGGGATCGTGAGCGACATCGCCGACTTCTACCGGCTCACCGAGCACCAGCTCGCGCAGTTGCCCACCGGCCGGACGAAGAAGGACGGCACGTCGGTGACTGTCGGCAGGACGATCGCACTGAAGCTGATGGGGCAGATCGAGGAATCCCGGCATCGGCCGCTCTCGAGGCTTGTCTTCGGCCTCGGCATCCGGCACGTCGGCTCGACCGTCGCCGAGCTGCTCGCGCGCCGCTACCACTCGCTCGACGAGCTGGCCGCCGCTTCGGCCGAGGAGATCGAGGCGGTCGAGGGGATAGGGCCCAAGATCGCTGACGCCGTGGCGGAGTTCTTCGACAACCCCGATAACCTCGACGTCATCAAGAGGTTGAGGGAAGGCGGGGTGCAGACCGCCGAGGCCCCGCACGCGCGGCTGCCGCAGACGCTGGAGGGGCTCACGTTCGTGCTCACCGGCGCGCTCGAGCGCTACTCGCGCGAGGAGGCCACGCAGCTGCTGAAGGAGCGCGGCGCGAGGGTGTCGTCGGGCGTGTCGAAGAGGACCAGCTACGTGGTGGTGGGCGAGGAACCGGGCAGCAAGTACCGCAAGGCGCGCGAGCTCGGCGTGCCGATCCTCGGCGAGGAGGACCTCGCGCACGTCGTGGAGACGGGCGAGCCGCCGGTCGGAGAGGCCTGAGATGGAGATCTCGACGACGACGGCCGTGCCTGCGGAGCCGCTGCCGCTCACCTCGCTCAGGTGGACGACGGGGCAGGTGGTCGCGCTCGTCGTGTGGGCGGCAGGGCTCAACGTAGGACAGGCGCTGGCGATGCAGGCGTTTCATGTGAGCCGGCTGCCGGGCGAGCTGCCGCACTTCATTCGAGCGGTGGTCGTCTTCGCCTTCTACGCCGCCATACTCGCGCCGGTGGTGCTCTCGGCCCGGCGTCAGCGCGTAAGCTTCTCGGACGCCGTCGGCCTCAAGGGCGTGGCGTGGCGGCCGATCGCCGCGCTGGCGTTCGCGTCCGTGGTCGCCGCGCGCCTCATCGCGCTGCTCTGGGCGTACGTGGTCGTGACGCTGCGCCTGCAGCTTCCCGGCGGCACGATCGACATCTCGCAGGTCTTCGGCCGATCGATCGCCGGCATCATCGTGACGGTCGTGGTGGCGGTGTTCGTCGGCCCGTTCGTCGAAGAGGTCGTATTCCGCGGCGTGGCGTTCGCCCAGCTCGAACGGACGCAGGGGCTCCTCGGCGGGATCGTCGGCAGCTCCGCGCTCTTCGGGCTGCTGCACATCAACCCGCTCGAGTTCCTGCCGCTCGTCGCGGCGGGCGCGATGTTCGCGTGGCTGTTCCACGCGACGCGCACGCTGTGGTCGGCGGTGCTCGCGCACGCGCTGTTCAACCTGGTCGCCGTGATCGCCGTGTATGCGGTGCGCGGGGTCCTGTAGATGGCGCGCCCGGCGCTGAGCCTCGCACCACAGCGCTGCGACAAGTGCATGCGCTGCCTCAGGGCGTGCGGCCGGCGCGCGATCGACGTCGGGGCGGCGTTCGTGTTCGTCGACTGGGATCGTTGTGATGGGTGCGGGAAGTGCGCCGCTGCATGCGAGGCCGGCGCGATCCGCATGCGCGGAGGTCCTCCCCCTGCCCGGTCAGAAGCATCCGTCGGACCCGCGCCGGCGCGGCTCGAGGCAGCCGTCGCAGCGGAGCGCCCTTCCGCCTCGGTCGCGGGCGACGAGCGCGTGAAAGCCCCGCGGCTCGAGGACATCGCCCCGCTCGCTCCGGCGTGGACCGCCTGGGAGGTCGCCGTCGTGCTGGCGGGCGTGCTCGCTCTTTTCGTCGCGCAGCAGGCGGCGCTCGGCTCGAAGTGGATGGCCGACGTAGTGCCGATCGGGGCCAAGCCGCTGGTGCGAAGCGGCGTCCTCGCGCTCTACTACGCCGCGCAGCTCGCGCTGCTCGCCGCGCTCGGCTATCGCAAGGGCGTCGGGTTCGCCGAGGCGTTCGGCCTGCGCCGCTTCCGGCCGCTCGCTTTCGGCGCGTCGGTCGTCGCGCTCGTCGCCGTCACGCGCGCCTTCACGCTCGCGTACGCCGTCGGCGCCGAGAGCCTCGGCTGGAAGATGCCGGCCGGTCCGGCGAGCGACCTGACGCTGTACTTCGGCCGAGACGGGCTGGGGCTTGCGCTGACGGTGGTGATGATCGTCGTCGTGGGGCCGTTCTTCGAGGAGCTGGTCTTCCGCGGAGTGCTCGCGGGATTCTTGCAGGAGAGCATGGGCGCCTGGCCGGCGGTCGTGGTCTCGGCGCTGGTCTTCGCCGCGTTTCACGCGAACGGGTGGATGTTCGCCCCGGTGGCGGTGATGGGCCTCGGGTGCGCGTGGGCCGCCCTGCGCACGCGATCGTTGTGGGCCGCCTACGTGCTCCACATGCTCTACAACGCCGTGCCGGTCTTCCTGATCTTCGCCCTCGCCAAGTAGGTATAATCGGCCGTGCGTCTTTCGATCGAAG
Organism: Actinomycetes bacterium; assembly: GCA_021811025.1. Taxonomy (GTDB): domain Bacteria; phylum Actinomycetota; class Coriobacteriia; order Anaerosomatales; family JAJZPX01; genus JAJZPX01. Next base: position 2,673 of record JAJZPX010000026.1, on the reverse strand, counting down.
GGACCCTCTCATGGCCATCTCCGAGGAACAGGTGCGGCACGTCGCGCTGCTCGCGCGGCTCGCGCTGACGGACGAGCAGGTCCGCGTGCTCGCGGGCCAGCTCTCCACGATCCTCGACCATGTCGAGACGATCCAGGAGCTCAACCTCGCCGGCGTCCTTCCGACCGCGCACGCGCTGGCGGTGACAAACGCGCAACGCCCGGACGAGGTGGTTCCGGGGCTGTCACAGGAGCAAGCGCTACGCAACGCGCCGAAGCAGCGCGACGGGTACTTCGTCATCCCCAGGATCGCCGGCGCCGACGGGGATCTGGCGGTATGAACCTCGACCTCTCTCGACTGACCGCCGGCCGAATCCGCGACGCCGTTGCCTCGCGCGAGGTGTCCGCGATGGAACTGGTGGAGGCCTCGTACGCGCGCATCGGGGCGCTCGAGGAGCGCGTGCACGCGTTCAACCAGCTCACGCGCGAGATCGCGCTGCGGGCCGCCGAGCGCGTCGACTCGATGGTGGCGGAGGGCGCGGGTCTGCCGCCGCTCGCCGGCGTGCCGGTGGCCTTCAAGGACAACATGAACGTCGTCGGCACGAACACGACCTGCTCGGCGCGCATCCTCGCGGACCACGCGAGCGTGTACGACTGCACGGCGGTCGGCCGCATGCTGGCGGCGGGCGCGCTGCCGATAGGCAAGTGCAACATGGACGAGTTCGCATTCGGCTCCTCCACCGAGAACTCGGCGTTCGGCCCGACCCACAATCCGTGGGACCTCGACCGTGTGCCTGGCGGCTCCTCCGGCGGTTCGGCGGCCGCGGTCTCGGCGGGCATGGTCACCATAGCGCTTGGCTCCGACACGGGCGGCTCGATCCGGCAGCCGGGCGCGCTCACGGGCACGGTCGCGATGAAGCCGACGTACGGTCGGGTCTCGCGATACGGCCTGGTGGCGTTCGCGTCGTCGCTCGACCAGATCGGGCCGTTCACGAAGACCGTCGAGGAGTGCGCGCAGGCGCTGAACGCGATCTGCGGGTGGGACCCGATGGACGCCACCAGCGTGCGGCGGCCGGAGGAGGACTTCACGGCGTCGCTGCGCGAGGGCGCGCGCGGGCTGCGCGTGGGCGTCGTTCGCGACATGCTCTCGGCCGAGGGGCTCGCGCCCGACGTGCGCTCGCAGGTGCTGGCCGCGGCCGACACGTTCGCGGAGCTCGGTGCCGAGGTGGGCGAGGTCGACCTCCCCCATGCGAAGTACGGGCTCGACGCGTACTACATCATCGGGCCGGCCGAGGCGTCGTCGAACCTCGCGCGCTTCGACGGCATCCGCTACGGATACCGCGTCTCCGACCCGAACGACGTCGTCGATCTGTACATGCGCTCCCGCGCCGAGGGCTTCGGGGCGGAGAGCATCCGGCGGATCATGATCGGCACCTACGCGCTTTCCGCAGGGTACTACGAGGCGTACTACGGGCAGGCGCAGAAGGTCCGGACGCTCATCATCGAGGACTTCGCCCGCGCGTTCGAGCGCTTCGACGTGCTGCTGACGCCGACCTCGCCGACCGTGGCGTTCCGCATCGGCGAGAAGGCGGACGATCCGCTGCAGATGTACCTCTCGGACGTCTACACCATCCCCGCGAACCTCGCGGGCATCCCGGGAGTGTCGATACCGTGCGGGCTGAGCGAGGGGCTGCCCGTGGGGCTGCAGATCCTCGGGCCGCATTTCAGCGAGTCGACGGTGTTGCGCGCCGCCGCCGCCTTCGAGGAGGCGCGGCCGTTCGACGTCGTGCCGCCGTTGGTGGGGGAGCTCGCGGCGTAGGTCGGCCGGCCCGGGCGCGCAGCCGCCCGATCCCGCCGGAGGACTCCGCCTTGAGCCGTCGCCGGTGCCGTCACATGCGCCGTCACTCACCGAGGGGAGAGGCCGCCAGCTCCTCCAGCAGCTGTTCGATCGCCCAATCGAGATCCGCCCCGGAGATCACGAGCGGCGGGGCGAGGCGGATCGTGGCGACGTGCGTCTCCTTCGTCAGCAGCCCGCGCGCGAGCAGCCGCTCGGACAGCGCGCGCGCCGGGCCGGCCGAGGGCCGCAGCTGCACTCCCGCCCACAGCCCGCGCCCGCGCACCTCCGCCACCGCAGGCGCGTCGGCCTCGCGCAGAGCGCCCAGCATGCGCCCGCCCAGCATGCGCGAGCGCTCCTGATACTCTCCCGTCGCCAGCAGCTCGATCACAGCCGAGCCGATCGCGCACGCGAGCGGGTTGCCCCCGAAGGTCGAGCCGTGAGTGCCCGGCTGGAACACCTCGAGCACCTCGGCCGACGACACCACGGCGGACAACGGCACGATGCCTCCGCCCAGTGCCTTGCCGAGCACGAAGAGGTCGGGCACCACGCCCTCGTGCTCGCACGCGAACGTGTGGCCGGCGCGCCCGAGGCCGCTCTGGATCTCGTCGGCCATCATGAGCACGCCGTAGCGCGTGCACAGCTCGCGCACCTCGCGCAGCCAGCCGTCCGGCGGCACGATCACGCCCGCTTCGCCCTGGATGGGCTCGAAGAGGAACGCCACGATGTCGTCGTCCGCCGACAGCACGCTCTCGAGCGCGGGGGCGTCTCCGTACGGCACGGTGACGAAGCCTGGCGTGAACGGGCCGTAGCCGTCGCGGGCGTCGCGGTCGTCCGAGAAGGAGACGATGGTCGTGGTAC